>JAMQPK010000154.1 GCA_023717525.1 Vicinamibacterales bacterium
TCCTCCTTGCCGATCACCGGATTCCAGCCGAGCAGCTCGTACTGAGCGACGCCGTTCTGCACGAACGGATCGCCGTCGCGAATCGCATCGAGCGCCTTCAAATCGTCCTCGGGGACGCGCAGCAATAGAATTCCGCCGAAACGCGGATTGCAGGGGCCGGACGCAATCAAGACGCCCTTCGTTTTCAGCTCACGGAGGTAGGCGCGATGCGGATCTTGATGGAGCACGACCTCTTCAACCGGCTTTCGATAGCGAATCAGCGCAATCGCGTACATCTGTCCCCTCCTATCCGGCAAACGCCATTCCCAATCCATACGTAATCGCCGCTTCGAGAATGCCGACGATCGTCATCTCGGTACCGCTCGCCCACCACGGCCGCGTCGTGATCAACGCCTTCGACGCACCAACCGCGAAGTGGGCAATCGTGCTGATGACGAACGATGCAATCACAGCCGGCATGCCGACCGTGAAGAAGAACGGAATGATCGGGATGAAGCCGCCGATGGCGGTCGAGAGCCCCGCTGAGATCGTCGACTTGATCGGATTGGGAAAGTTCTCCTCCGACAGGCCCAGCTCTTCATGGACGAGGGCGCGCAGGAACTGCTTCGGCTCGTTCTCCAGGCGCCGCGTCATCGCGACGGCTTCTTCGGGCGAGAGACCCTTCAGCTGGTAGAACAGCTCGAGCTCGAGCCGTTCTTCCTGCGGATCCTCCTGAATTTCCTTCCGCTCGCGCGCGACCTCCGATTCGTACACCTCGCGTTCCGACTTCGACGCGAGATATGCGCCCGCGCCCATCGACAATGCGCTAGCCATCGTGCCGGCCAGCCCGGCCGCAAGCACGACTTCGCTGCCGCCGGTGTAGCCGGCCATCCCCGATACAATGCCGAACACCGCGCCCAGGCCGTCGTTTACTCCGTAGATCGCGTCGCCAATCCAGCCGGTGCCGCGCACGTGCCAGCGCTCGCGCCGCAGAATGGAGTCGAGCAGCGATCGTGGGGTTGGCGCCGGACCCGCCAGCATCCGGAGCGTCGTCGCGTGATCCCGCTCTTCGTCCATCGCCTCTTTGGCGATGCGCTTGTCCTCGGGATCCTTCAGGCGCCAGATCATCTTCTCGTAGTCGTCTTCGATCCGCGATTCCTCCTGTTCGAGGCGGTGGAGGATCACGTTCTGATCGGCAAAACGTTCGATCCAGCGGAGCGACGAGCGCACGGTGGACGCATCGGGTGGCTGTCCCGCAACCGCCTGAATGCGGGTGGACCACTTCGCCGCGTGGCGATCTTCGCACTCGGCAAGACGGGTGAGGATGTCGCGCCGGCGCTTGTCGGTCTCGCGCTCGGCGAGCAGGCGGTAGGTGCCGGCTGCCTCCACCTCGCGGCGCCACATTTCCCGAAGGGCGGAGAGGTGATCGGAATCGGCCATCAGCGCTCTCCGATGAACGTATTCAATGCGACGACCGTAAAGATCCCGGCGGCCGCGAGCACCATTTGACGCAGCGTGCGCGCGTCGATCCGTCCACGATGGAGATCCGGAATCAGATCGGCCATCGCGACGTAGAGAAAACTGGCCGCGGCGACCGACAAAACGTAAGTATTGATCTGCGGCATCCAATCGAGCGCGATGACCGCGAGCACGGCACCGAGCACAGCCGATGCGCCCGACAGGATGTTCAGGACGAGCGCGCGCCGCCTGGAATACCCGGCGTTTAGGAGGATCGCGAAGTCGCCGAGTTCCTGCGGAATTTCGTGCGTTGCCACCGCGAGCGCCGTGCTGATGCCGAGCGGCACGGAAGTCTGCACGGCCGTTCCAATGACGACCCCATCAAGAAAATTATGAAAGGCGTCGCCGATGAGCACGAGAGGCGCGGCGATGCCATGTGCCTCGCAATCGTGCGTGTGGCAGTGTCGCCACAACACCAACTTCTCGAGCAGGAAGAAGAGCATGATGCCGGCGAGCAGCGCGCTCAAGACCGTTCGCGCGGGCAACTTGCTCAGCGCCTCTGGCAGCAGCACCAGGAGCGCGACGCCGAGCAGGGTCCCCACCGCGTAGCTGACGAGCCACGGCACCACCTGCAGCCGGATTCGATCGTTGAAGAGAAGGAAGGCCGAGGCGACCAGGACTCCGCCGAGGCTGCCCAGAAGGGTCAGCCCGACGGCCCACGCGAGGGAACGCACGGGGTGGATTATAGCGGTTCTGGGTTCTGGGTTCTGGGTTCTAGGTTCGTGGCGGCGCCTCGACTCCAGCGCGCATTTTTCTAATGACTATAGAACCCTAGAACTCTGGAACCTACTCCTACGGCGTCGCGATGAACCCGCGCCTGGCGCGAACGCGCAGTGACGGATCGCGTACTTCCACCCGGATCGCGTGCCACTTGCCGTCTTTCTTTCCGGTCGAGGAGTAACCGAGGTAGTACTGACGGCTCAACTCGTCGGCAATATTCGCCGTGGCCGGATCCAGGTCGCGCCCCGACCTGACGATCTCGGTGCGTCCGCCGCTATCGTCGGTGAGCTCGCGCAGCGCGTTCACGTCGACGCGATCGCCGAGAACACGCACTGTGCGGGTTCTGCCGCCCCCACTTTGGGGAGGCCACTGAAGCTGCGGCAGGATGACGCCACCCCCGCCCGGGCGCCTGCCACCAGGAACCGGCATTGGCGGCAATGGCATGCGAGGTCGGCCTATCGGCGGGTTGGGCATCCCGAAGGTGCTTTCCGCCTGGCCGTCGATCCCGATCGCATACACCAACACTTCCGAGTTGCGGATCAACTGCTTCACCTGACCCACCGAGCTGTCGCTGTCGGTGTCGTTACCGTCCGAGATCAGCAAAATCGCCTTCTTGCGGTGCTCGCCGGTTTGCGCAATCGGGACAGCCTCTGCGACCGCGTCGTACATCGCCGTGCCCCCGCCTGCATTGAGGCGAGAAACAACGCGTGAGAGACGCGTGCGATCGACCGTCCAATCCTGCAGAAGGTCGGGGTACGACTGGAACCGGATCAGAAAAATTTCGTCCTGCGGGTCGAGAAGCTCGGTGAGAAACCGATTGATCGCCGACTGCGCGTACTCGAGTTTCTCGCCAGTCATGCTGCCGCTGGTGTCGAGCACAATGCCGAGGCTGACGGGAACACGTTCGTTGCTGAAGTGGCTGACCTCCTGCTGCACGTTTTCTTCGTAGATGACGAAGTCCTCCTGCTTGAGGCCCGGCACGAACCGGCCGGTCTTGTCGACGACGGTTGCGGTGACGTTCACCAGTTCGACGCCGCTGCGGAAGCGGAAGTCTTCCTGCTTCTGGCCGGAGACGATGGCTCCGCCGACCATCGTAATGGCGGCAGCCGCGGCGGCGAGGGCGATCCAGGGTCGAAGCATTGGTTTCATCATGTTGCACCTACCGGAGCGCACTTGCCAGCTTTGTTTCCGATCGCCGGTCGACATGGGGAACTACTTCCGTGCCCGCCCGGAAACTGACGCGATATCGTGCGATGGCGCCGGGATCCGGCACGTTCAGCTTGAATGGTGCCTCTTCGCCAGGCTCGAGCGCGCGGTAGTCGAGCGGAACATCTTTCGTTGACACGAGTCCACCGTTCTTGTCGAGGAGCGAGACCACCGCGGTGAGCCCTTCGAGCTTGTGGCCAGACGCAGGATTCCGCACGGTGCCGCTGATGGTGAGCGACCGTGCCTCCCGCTGGTGGCCAAGTGTAAGGAGCTCGAGTGAACTCACCGTGCGTGCAGCCTGGGCACCTGGGGCGTTGCCTTCCTGCGCCGACGTTCGCAGGAACAGCATGGCGCTGCCGAGCACGAAGATCAACACGGCTGCTGCAAACAACGGCAGCCGCCCCGTCGTGGCTTCACCGCGTTCGACGGTGCCGAATGCGATCGCTGGAGCCCCTTCCGCCGGCAACTCAACGCGCGCCTCTTCTGCTGTGCTGCTTCCGGGAACCCATTGCCATTCGCCCGCAACCTGCTGCCATCCGCCTCCTGCGGGTTCGCTGGAGGTTGCAGCCGACGACAACGCCGCAACCCGCGCATCCGAGCGCAACTGCTCGGCACGCCGGAAGCGCCACAAGGCGGTGAGCGAAGCGACGGCAATCGCGACCGAAACAATCGTGATGGCGATCAGCATGGTTTCCATGGTGCTTACCTCAACTTGAATTCAACGGCGACTTCGACGATGACGTCCACCGGCGTGCCAAGCCGCTTGGCGGGCGAGAAGCGCCACTGCTTCACGGCGGCGATCGCCCGGTCGTTCAACCCGCTGGCGAGTCCATTCACGAGTCGCACATCGCCAACGGATCCGTCGCGGCGCACGACGATCTCCAGCACGACTTCGCCTTCAATATTGCGGCGGCGCGCTTCTTCTGTATAGTCGGCTTTCACTTCGCGCAGGATGCTCGGCGGCATGATGCCGCTGCCCGGACGATACGGGCCTCCGCCTGTCCCACCGCCCGAACCAGGACCGATGCCCGAACCATCTCCGCTGCCGAGGCCGGTGCCCGTTCCGCTGCCGACACCGCCGCCGATTCCAGCGCCGCGACTTTCGGTCTTGGGCGGCGCCGGCTCGTCGATGAGTCCAGCCTGATCGCGATCGTTTGCTGCGACTGTCGCGACCGGTGCGACGATTGGCGGTAGCGGTTCTGGTTTCGGCGCTGGCGGCGGTGGCTCAGGTGGTTTCGCCACGGGCTCCGCGGGTTTTGGCGCGTCCCGAACCGGCAACGGGCTATCCAGCTTCGCTTTACCCAGACGCATCGCCTTCGGCGGAGGCGTACGCTGGCGAAGCCCGCCACCGCCTCCACCTCCTCCAGGGCCAGGTGTGGCGAGAAACACCAGGCGCGTCGTGACCGGTTCGCTTTGCAGCCGCTCGGGCGCGGCCTGCGCGAAATCGATTGTGCTGATGAAGATCAGTGCGGCTGCCAGGCTTGCGTGAAATGCCGTGGAGATGGCCACAGGCAACTTGGCGGGCGCATGCTGAAACGCTGGTTGATCAAAGAGGAGGGCATCGGTTCGCCCGCCGCCGGCTCGAAGTGTTCGGACGGCCCGCACCGACTCGTCCTGGGCGAAAAGCAACGGCGAATCGCCTACCGCCCGCAGCTCGCCAGCGGCAACCAGCGCCTCGACTCGTGTCAGCGGGACGCCAGCCGCTTCCGCGACCTCGCTCGCCGAGTAGACGTCCATCGCCGAAGTCGTTGGTTTACCGGCCATTTAGAGATATGCCTGCCCAGACGGAAGGCAAAACCCTTGCCGGTTCTGACGGCGGATTTATTGGGGAATTTGAGGGACTGTCCGAAGAACCGAACGGTAAGGCCGTCAGCGTACGCCTTCGAAGAAGGACAACCCGTCGCGTTCCGCCAGTTGCCGCACGGATTTGAACCCCTCAGCCTTGAGCGCCGTGACGGCGCCGCCGGACGACTGGTAGTGAGGGTCCGAAGCCGGGCGGCTGCGCAGGAGAGCGCCCAGGCCCGCCCGGGCGCCCTGCTCGAGAACGACGATACGGCCGCGAGGCGCCAGGGCACGAAATGCCTGCTGGAGGCAGGCAACGCGATGCTCAGGGCGCATGTTCGAAAGCCACGCCTCCTGGTTGTCGACCACGACCAGATCGAACGAGGCGTCTTCGAACGGAAGCGTGTTGGGATTGTCACTCGTCTCGATCTCGAGCAGCATGCCACCGGCTTCCGCTCCTCGCCGCGCGCGCGTCGCGTCAGTATCGGTGAACACGAGAGCGCAGGCGCGCCCGCTCAACCCGACTTTTGACCCAACCGCTGCAAGCAGCGACGAATCGCTGCAGCCGATCTGCAGATAGCGATCGCCGAGCTTGATGCCCGTCATCGCGATCGCGAGGTCGTGTTTTTCTCCGCTTCGCCGGAAAAATGCCATTTTGTGTTCTCGCGCTGGTAGTTTTCAGTTGTCAGCTCTCAGTTTGCAGTGTCGAACGCCCCCGAAACTGAGAACTGATAACTGTGAACTGAGAACTTATAGATGATATAGTTGCCGGCTGTGAAAAACGTTGAAATTGCACCGGCCAAAGGAAAGCTCGGCGTCCTGCTCGTCGGCCTCGGCGCCGTCAGCACGACGACGATTGCTGGCGTGCTCGCTATTCGCAAGGGGCTCGCGAGGCCCATCGGATCGCTCACTCAGATGGGCACCGTGCGACTGGGCAAGCGCACCGAAGGCCGCTCGCCGAAGATCAAAGAGATCGTACCGCTCGCCGAGCTCGACAACATCGTCTTCGGCGGGTGGGATATTTTCGAAGAGAACTCGTATCAGGCCGCGCGCACCGCGGGCGTGCTGGAAACGTCGCTGCTCGACCAGATCAAGCCAGAGCTCGAGGCCATCAAGCCGTGGCCGGCCGTGTTCGATCAGCGCTACGTGAAGCGGCTCGAAGGTCCGAATGTGAAGAAGGGCAAGAACAAGCGGGATCTTGCCGAGCAGCTTCGCGCGGATATCCGGAATTTCAAGAAAGACTTTGGGCTCGATCGCATGGTGATGGTGTGGTGCGGCAGCACGGAAGTCTTCATGAAGGAGTCGGCGGCGCATCAGTCCATCGATGCCTTCGAGAAGGCGCTCGAAGCGAACGATCCGGCCATTCCATCGAGCATGATTTATACCTATGCGGCGTTGATGGAAGACGTGCCGTACGCCAATGGAGCGCCCAACCTGTCGGTCGACATTCCCGCGATGATGGCGCTCGCGCAGCAGAAGAGGCTGCCGATTGTCGGCAAGGATTTCAAGACCGGCCAGACGTGGATGAAGACCGTGGTGGCGCCCGGCATCAAGGCGCGCCTGCTCGGTGTCGAAGGCTGGTACTCGACCAACATCCTCGGCAACCGCGATGGCGAGGTGCTGGACGATCCGGAATCATTCAAGACGAAAGAGGAGAGTAAGAAGTCGGTCCTCGACTACATTCTCCAACCGCAGCTGTATCCGGAACTCTACAAAGATCTCTGCCACGTCGTCCGCATCAATTACTACCCGCCGCGCGGGGACAACAAAGAGGGCTGGGACAACATCGATCTGGTCGGCTGGCTCGGCTACCCGATGCAGCTGAAGATCAATTTCCTGTGCCGCGACAGCATTCTAGCGGCGCCGATTGTGCTGGACCTCGCGCTGTTCCTCGATCTGGCGAAGCGCGCGGGCATGTCGGGCATCCAGGAGTGGCTGTCGTTCTACTTCAAGAGCCCGATGCACGCTCCCGGGCTGTATCCCGAGCACGATTTGTTCATTCAGCTGATGAAGCTGAAGAACACGCTGCGGTATATGGTCGGGGAGGAGCTGATTACCCACCTCGGGTTGGAGTACTACGACTAACGGCCCAAAGCCAGCCAAAATCCACCCAAGTTCCAGCATTCCTAAGGTTTAGGGCCTCTCGAACCGAAACGAGGGGCGTGGAATTTCATCCAGGGGGAAAGATCCGCCTCGCGGCGGCAATGCTCTCCCTTGCCGGCACGGTTCCGGGCTCGGCGCAGGTCCCGCCCTCTGCGCCCCCGCTCCGTCCGCTCGCCGTGACGCAGCTCGACGAGCGTCAGCAGGCGAGCGATCTCGACAGCACGCGCCCCCTCGACATCACGCTTTCCGATCCGACGTCCATCGTCGACTTGCTGTTGATGATCGTGCGAGGTACGCGCATCAGCATCGTTCCTGATCCGGATGTGACCGGCACATTCCAGGGAGAGTTGAAGCGCGTGACGCTGCGGCAGGCACTGGAGATGATTCTGCAGCCGCGCGGCTACGACTACTCGGCGCAGGGCAATCTGGTCCGTGTCTTCAGGCGGAAACTCGAGACGCGCCGCTTCGATCTGAACTACGTCGCCACGCGCCGGTCCGGATCGCGAACGCTGTCGGCGTCGAACAGCGTGACGCCGTCACAAGGCAGCTCGGCGCAAGTCAGCAGCGTCGATGCTGGCGATATCTTCGGCGATTTGGCGGTGGGCATGCAGACGCTGCTGTCGCCGGACGGGAAGTTCAATATAGACAAGAAGGCGGCAATGCTGCAGGCCACCGACTATCCGGACCGTCTCGATCAGGTGCAGCTGTATCTCGACGCGGTGCAGAATCGCGCGACCCGCCAGGTGCAAATCCAGGCAAAGGTGATCGAGGTCACGCTAAGCGAAGAGTTTGCGGCCGGAATCGACTGGAATTTCGTGCTGCGTCTCGCCGGCGATGCCGCATCGCTCGTCCAGGGCGTGGCGCCGGCGACGCCCGGCACGTTCACTGCTGGCTTGAGCATCAAGGACTTCACCGGCCTGCTGAACGCGCTGGCGACGCAGGGTAAGGTGAACGTGATGTCTAACCCGACGGTGAATACGCTGAACAACGAGCCGCTCATGGTGCGCGTGGGCACGCAGGACGTGTTTTTCAAGACGACCGCGCAGACAGATGCCCTGACCGGCCGCGTTCTGCAGACCTCGGTCGAGCCTCAGAGTTTTACCGAAGGTGTCGTGCTGAGCGTGACGCCGCAGATTTCCGGCGACGGCATGATCAACATGAGCATCAGCCCGAGCCTGACGGAACGTACGGGGCAGGCGACGTCGCGCTTCGGCGATACGGCGCCGATTTTGAGCGTGCGCGAGGCCGACACGCTCGTGCGGATACACGAGAACGAGACGGTCGTGATCACTGGTTTGATGGACGAGCGCGTGCATCTCGAGCAGAAGAAGGTGCCGTTCTTCGGGTACATTCCCGGCCTCGGGCGCCTTTTTCGCAGCGAGGTCAGCAGCACACGGAAGACAGACGTGGTGATTCTACTTACCCCGACGGTGATGACGCCGGCGCGGGCGGAGCGATGACATGTACGAAGACTATTACGGATTCACGGAAAAGCCGTTCAGCCTGACACCGGATCCGAAGTATCTGTTCAAGAGCGAGTCGCACGCCAACGCGTACGAGCTCTTGCAGTATGCCGTGAGGAGGCGCGAAGGGTTTGCCGTGGTGACGGGCGATATCGGCACCGGCAAGACGACGCTGTGCCGCGCGCTGCTCGAAGAGATCGATCGGAACACGTTCACCGCGCTCGTGCTGAACCCGTTTCTCTCTGAGGAGGATCTGCTGAAGCTGATCCTCCAGGACTTCGGCGTGGTGTCGCGCGAGGACGTCAAGCGCGGGCGCCTCGCGAACGTCAGCAAGCAGGAGCTGATCGAGACCATTTACGATTTTCTCCTCAGCCTGCTGCCGCTTCGCGCCAGCGCCGTCCTGATCATCGACGAGGCCCAGAACCTGCCGATGCCGGTCCTCGAGCAGATTCGGATCCTGTCGAATCTCGAGACCGACAAGGAAAAGCTGTTGCAGATCGTGCTGGTGGGCCAGCTGAACCTGAACCCGATCCTGAAAGCGCCGCAGATGCGCCAGCTCGATCAGCGCGTGTCGATCCGGTATCAGCTCCGGCCCTTGAGCCGCGATGAAGTGGCGGCGTATGTGTCGCACCGCCTGAACGTCGCGGGTGGCTCGGCGTCGGTGACGTTTCAACCGAAGGCTCTCGACCTCATCCATCGGCGCGCGTCGGGCATACCGCGCCTTGTGAATCTTCTCTGCGATCGCTCGCTGCTGGCGGCCTACTCGACGCGCACGAACAAGGTGTCGGCTGACATGGTGTATCAGGCAGCAGAAAGCCTGGAGCTCGTCGAGACGGCGCCGTCGCGCTTCGGCTGGTTTCGGCGCCGGGCGTCGGTCGCTGTGACCGCGAAGTACTAGATTCGATGAGCATCATCCTCGACGCGTTGCGCCGCGGGCGCGGCCGGCAGACGCCGAGGCCTGGCGCCAATGCCAAGACCGGCGCCAACGCCAACGCTGCGCAAACGGACGCCGTGCTGGCGACGCTTGGGTACGGCCGCTTCAGTCCAGCATCTCCCTTCAACAGGCTCAAGCGTCTTCTCGCGTACGCACTGGTCGGGGTCGTTTTTGCATTTCTGCTCTGGTGGGCGGTGATCTGGACGACGCAGTCGTATTTCACGACGGCACAGCCCGCTGTCGTTCGCACGCAAGCGCCGGCGTCTGTGCCCAGGCCAGTTCTGCGGCCTGCGCCGACAGAGACACAGCCGCCGAAGGCCGAGCCAACGCCAACGCCAACCCCGACCGAGCCGCCCGCTGTCGTCGTACCGCCACCCGCGTCGACGCCCGTGCCGGCTCCTGCGGCGACGGCATCAACGTCGGCCGCGCCGCCCGCCGCGCCATCGAGCGCGGCGCTCTCGAGCGCCGCGCGAACGAACGTCGTGTCGCAGCCAGACGACCATTTCGCGCTGGCCGTTTACAACCAGCGCATCGGAAACTTCGAGGAAGCGCTCGTCCACTACAAGGCGGTCCTGCAGCGAGACGAATTGAACGCCGAGGCGCACAACAATCTCGGATTGCTCTACCGCGACAAGGGACTATTCGCCGACGCGGCGAAGGAACTTCAGCGCGCCATTGCCATCAACCCGCGGTACGCAAAGGCGCACAACAATCTTGGCGTGGTGTACCTCAGCCAGCGGAAGCTGGACAGCGCCACCGCCGAGTTCCGCGAAGTCCTGGCGATGGATGCGAGAAACATCGAGGCAATGGTGAATCTCGCAGTGGCCGAGAAAGAGGCCGGACGCCGCGACCCGGCGCGTACGGCACTGATACGAGCGCTCGAACTCGCCCCCCGGAATCCGGACGCGCACTACAACCTCGCGCTCATTGAAGACGAAGCCGGCAACACGCCCCAGGCGATCAAGCACTACAAGTCGTTTCTTCAGTACGGCACCGTCGCTCACGCCGACCTGATGACGGACGTCCGGAAGCGTGTCGACACGCTGAACCGTTAGGCCCGCACCTCCCGCACCTCCCGCACCTCTCGCACCTCTCGCACCCGTACGATATCCTTCCGTTCATGTCGGACCCCAAGAACCCCGCTGAAATATCCGCGCTTCTGCACGAGGATCGCGTCTTTCCGCCGCCCGCCGGTTTCGTTGCCGGCGCGAGCGTTCGAGACAACAGGCCGTATGAGGAAGCCGAGGTGAACTTCGAAGGCTTCTGGGAGGGCTTTGCGTCAGAGCTCGAGTGGAGCCGCAAGTGGACGCGAGTGCTCGACTGGAGCGATCCACCGCATGCGAAGTGGTTCGTCGGCGGCCAGTTGAACGCGTCGGTGAATTGCGTCGATCGTCACGCACGCACGGCGCGCCGCAACAAGGCCGCGATCATCTGGGAAGGCGAGCCCGGCGAGCGCCGCACCCTGACGTATTGGGATTTGTTCCGGCAGGTCAATCAGTTTGCCAACGCCCTGAAGTCCCTCGGGGTGACGCGGGGCGACCGCGTGGCGATCTACATGCCGCTCGTACCCGAGCTGGCGATCGCCATGCTGGGATGCGCGCGCATCGGCGCGGCGCACAGCGTTGTGTTCGGCGGGTTCAGCGCCGAATCACTGCGCGACCGAATCAACGACGCGCAGTGCAAAGTGCTCATTACGGCGGACGGCGGCTATCGCCGTGGTTCCGTCGTCCAGCTCAAGAAAGTCGCTGACGAAGCCATCGAGGGCGCTCCGTCGATCGAGCACGTGATCGTGTTCCGCCGCCTTGCAGACTCCGGGCTCCGGGCTCCAGGCTCTGGGCCAGTCCAAAGTCACGACTGGCAGGAGCTGATGGCGAGCGCCGCGTTGCACTGCGAGCCGGAGGCAATGGACGCCGAGGATTTGCTCTACATCCTCTACACGTCAGGGACGACCGGAAAGCCGAAAGGCATCATGCATACGACCGGCGGCTATCTGACGGGTACGTATGCGACGTCGAAATGGGTCTTCGATCTGAAAGAAGACGACGTGTATTGGTGCACCGCGGATATTGGTTGGGTAACCGGTCACAGCTACGTCGTTTACGGGCCCCTCGCCAACGGCGCCACCGTCGTGATGTACGAAGGCGCGCCGGATTGGCCCCAGAAGGATCGTTTCTGGGAAATCATCGAGCGCTACGGTGTGACGATCTTCTACACGGCGCCGACGGCCATCCGTGCCTTCATGAAGTGGGGAACGCAGTGGCCCGCTCGCCGCAACATGTCGACGTTGCGCCTGCTGGGTTCGGTCGGCGAGCCCATTAACCCGGAAGCGTGGATTTGGTATCACAAGAATATTGGTTCCGAGCGGTGTCCGATCGTCGACACGTGGTGGCAGACCGAGACGGGCATGATCATGATCACGCCGTTGCCGGGCGTGACGCCGACGAAGCCGGGCTCGGCGACGAAACCGTTTCCAGGCGTGCACGCAGAAATTCGCATGCAGTCAGGCGAGGTTGTGAATGTCGGCGGCGGGTTGCTCGCGCTGACGCGGCCGTGGCCCGCCATGCTGCGCGGCATCTACGGCGATCCCGAACGCTTCGTGAAACAGTACTGGAGCAAGTGGGACCGCGCCATCTACTTCACTGGCGACGGCGCGAAGCGTGATGAAGACGGCTATTTCTGGGTGCTCGGCCGTGTCGACGATGTCATCAACGTGGCGGGACATCGCATCGGCACGATGGAAGTGGAAAGCGCGCTGGTCGATCATCCGAAGGTCGCTGAGGCGGCTGTCGTGGGGCGTGCGCACGAGCTGAAGGGGCAGGCGATCTCGGCATTCGTCATTCTGAAGGAAGGGAACGCGCCGAGCAGCGGGCTCGTGGCCGAGTTGAAAGAGCACGTCGTGAAGAAGATCGGCGCGATCGCGAGACCGGAGGACGTGCTGTTTGCGGCCGATCTTCCCAAGACCCGGTCGGGCAAGATCATGCGACGCTTGTTGAAGGACATCGCCGAAGGAAAAACGCTGGGCGATACGACGACGCTCGCCGATCCGTCGGTGGTGGCTAAACTGAAGGAGAAGTACGAAGAAGAAGCGGGCTAGCCGTGCGACGAACCGGAATCGACCTCTCGCCTTCACGCTGCATCATCGTCGATGCGGAGACATCTCGGCGCTTCCGCAAGGACGGCGAGTCGAAGCCGCTTCGCCTCCACCGGTTCGCGCGCCTCACGCACCCAGACCCCGCTGCGCTGACCGCCGAATTGCGAAGGCTGATAGAGCGCGATGGTTATCCCAGACGGGCGTGGGTGAATCTCTGGGACGTGACCAGCAGTCATCAGTACTTGCTTCTGCCGACCCAGCCACGCGCAGAACTGAAAGCGGCGGCCAGGCAATACGGCGCGGCGGCGCTCGGCCTCGATCCAGCCGATGTCGCCGTTGGCGTTTCAATCGGCGAGCCGCGCGGCGAGCCGGGGCATCAACCCAAAACCGAAGTCTCGTTCTTTTCGGCGGCTGTGCGTGACCTTCGCAGCCGGCTGCAGCCAGTCGTCGATGCCGGCTTCCACGTGGACGGTGTCACGACGCCGTGCGGTGCGCTGTGGTCGCAGGCGCGGTTGCGGCGGCCGCTGACCCCGGGCGACGTGCATGCGTTCGTCGTCCTGAACATTCACATGTCGGCTCTGGCGATTTTCGCCAACGGCTTTCTCCTCTACGCGCGAGACCTCAGCTGGGGGTATGAAGAGGAAGCTTCGGGCGCGATCGATCGCCACGCGCTTGCGGCCCGCCTTTCGGCCGAATTGCGCCGCTCCTTCCTGTACTTGAAACAGTACTGGGAACAGGATGTGTCGCAACTGGTGCTGTGCGGCGATATGCCGGAGATCCGCTCGCTGACGGCGCCGTTGATCGAACGATTGAACATCGAAGTCGAGACGCTCGACACGCTCGAAGGGATCGATACGTCTGCGCTTCCAGACCCGGTCGATCGCTTTACGGAACACGTAGCGGCGTACCGGCTCGCGGCGGCGATTGCGGTGGAGCCGACGCCGGTCAACCTTCGACTCACGGAAACGGCAAACGAGCCGGTTCATCGCGCGGGCCTGGGCGTGTTCGTCGCCGGCTCGGCTGCGGCTGTCGCACTCGCGGCGTACTTGTACGCGCAGGCAGCAATCGATCGGCAGAATGCCGAGAGTCGGGCGAGCGCTCCGGTCGTCAGCGCGACGACAATACCTGTGACCCGGCAAGACCGCGGGTCCGACACGGCCGATACGCACGGACCAAGAATGGCCCGAATGCTCGAGACGCTGTCGCAAGCTACTCCGCGGGGCGTCACATTGAGGGGCGTGAAAGCTGTTCCTGACGGAGGGATCTGGCGCGTCTCGATCGACGCCGTCGCGAAAGGACCAGATCCCGAGCGCGCACGCGCGGCAGCCGAGACGTTTCTCGAGGGCCTTGCGAGCCCGTCGGCGTTCGGAGCGACGACTCGTCCCGCGACGCGCCGGGTGCTTTCCGAAGGCAGCACCGTCGAGCTTGCGGCGGAATACGGGGTGCGCAAGTGAAGAAGGCCATGCCCTTTCTGGCATTCGCTGCTCCCGTGGCGATCTTCGGGTTGCTTCATACGCTTCTTGTGCAACCCCAACGACTGGCGGCGGAAGCGGCGCGCATGCGCGTGCCGGTTGTCGAAGCGACAGCGGTTCCTCCGCCCGTGCTGCCGCCTGCCCGCGAGGTGTTCGACGGCGATTTGAAGAATCTGGTCGCGAGCCTGGCCAGGAGCCCGGCCGTTGGCGGCGTCACTAATCTCTCGATCGAGATGGTCGCGCCGGACGCGCCCGTGACCGTCATCTTCGAAGCGCAGTACGCGCAGATCGGACGTTTCTTCTGGAATCTCCCAACGCTCCCAGCGAGGGTCGCGGTCCAATCGGTCGAGCTGACGCCTGCCGTAGCGCCGAAGGTACGGGCGAAAATCGTGCTGTCGGTCTTCGGGCGAAGGACGACAACGCCAGGTTCGTCGACTGCGGTGGCTCCCGAATGGCCTCGCGATCCGTTCACGGCTCCGGCGACCCCCGTCCGAGTCGTGCACAGCACGCCGGTTCTGCCGCCCGCTCCTGTTGTGAAGAGCATTCTCTTTTCGGCATCGCGGCGCGTGGCACTCGTGGACGGGCGCATCGTCGGAGTCGGCGACCGTGTGGGGACCTTTCTCGTGGAGGACATTCAACCGGATAGTGTCCTGCTCGTGACCCCACAGGGCCTCAAAACTCGAATCGAGCTGCAGCGGAAGTAAGATTGGAACCGCCGGGCAGCCGGTCGCGTATTTATTATCCGGAATCGTTACTCATGGCCCTCATCGAAACGCACGACCTCTGGAAGACCTATCTGATGGGCGGCGAGGAGATCCACGCCCTTCGCGGCGTGTCGATCGCCATCGAGCGCGGCGAGTACGTGGCGATCATGGGGCCGTCGGGATCGGGCAAATCGACCCTGATGAACTTGATTGGCTGCCTCGACACGCCCAGCAAAGGCAGCTACCTGTTGAACAATCAGGAGGTCGCCCGGATGAACGACAACGAGTTGGCGCGCATCCGGAACGAGGAGATCGGCTTCGTCTTCCAGACGTTCAACCTGCTGCCGCGGGCGACGGCGCTCAGCAACGTCGAGTTGCCGCTGGTCTATGCGGGCGTTCCTGCGGCCGTGCGTACCGCTCGTGCGAAGGCCGCGTTGGATAAGGTCGAGCTGTCGAGTCGCATGACGCATCGCCCCAACGAACTCTCCGGAGGCCAGCGGCAGCGCGTGGCAATTGCCCGCGCGCTCGTCAACAACCCGTCGATCCTGCTCGCCGACGAGCCGACCGGAAACCTCGATTCGAAGACCGGCGCCGAGATCATGACGCTCTTCGCCCGGCTGCACGAAACCGGAAACACGATCGTGCTCGTGACGCACGAAGCGGATGTTGCGGCCTTCGCGCACCGCACGCTGCACCTTCGAGATGGCATGGTGGAGAAGGACGTGCGCGAGCGAAGCGCCCCATCGTCGATCGTCCATCGTCCATCGTCGATCGTCTAGTTCATCGTCTAGACAGCCGCCAGGTGACCGGGTTCGATCTCGCGTAGCGGCGCATTCAGATCGATCCGAGCGGGATCGAGCGTAATACGCGCAGGTTTGTAGTCGGGATCAGGCTCGGGAATCGCCGACAGCAGCGCCTTGGTATAGTCGTGTTGCGGGTTGCTGAACAATCGCCGCGTGTCTCCCATCTCGACAATCTTCCCCAGATACATGACCGCGGTTCGCTGACAGATGTGCTCGACCAGTCGCAGATCGTGCGCGATGAAGAGATAGGCGAGCTTCAGCTTTTCCTGCAGTTCCATCAACAAATTCACGACCTGCGCCTGAATCGAGACGTCGAGCGCCGATACTGGTTCGTCGGCAATCACGAGCGACGGGTTCAGCGCGATTGCGCGGGCGACGCCGATGCGCTGGCGCTGGCCGCCGCTGAATTCGTGCGGGTACCGTTCCAGCGACGCCGGATCGAGGCCGACGAGCCGGACGAGCTCGACGACCCGCTCGCGTCGTTCCTGGCGGGTGCCGATGCGGTGAATGATGAACGGCTCCTCAATGATCTGCCGCACGCGCATGCGCGGGTTCAGGGACGAGTAAGGATCCTGAAACACTATTTGCATGTTGCGCCGGGCCTGGCGGAGCTCGCTGCCGGAGAAGCCAAGCACGTTCTGGCCTCGAAAGAGCACTTCGCCCGATGTCGGCTCGATGAGTCGAAGGATGCAACGGCCCGTCGTCGTTTTCCCGCTGCCGGATTCGCCAACCAGCCCGAACGTTTCACCTTCTTCGACGGTGAAACTGATGTCGTTTACGGCGCGCATCGCCCCGAACTGCTTCACGAGATGGCGGACGTCGAGCAGTGCCATCAGCTTTTGTGGAGATAGCATCGCGCTGCCCGGCCCTGGCCGACGTTATAGGCCGGCGGTGGAGCGGTTGAGCAGAGCTCGAATCTTTGCGGGCAGCGAGGCTCGAACGCACAGCCTGGAGGCAGCTTCGCTAGATTCGGAACAGTTCCTTCGATGGCGTGCAGACGCTGACCGGGCGCGGCACCGGGGATCGACGCGAGCAATCCCTGCGTGTAGGGATGCTTTGGAGCGAGAAACACATCGCGCATCGGGCCCTCTTCGACGATACGGCCGGCGTACATGACGGCCACTCTGTCGGCATGACCGGCCACGACACCCAGGTCGTGCGTGATCAGAAGCAGCGCAAGATGAAGTCTCTCCTTCATCTCTTCCAGCAGGTCGAGAATCTCTGCTTGAATCGTGACATCGAGCGCCGTGGTTGGCTCGTCGGCGATGAGCAGCAGAGGCTGACATGCCAGCGCGATCGCAATCAGGACACGCTGTCGCATGCCTCCCGATAGCTGGTGCGGGTAGTCGCGGAGCCGCCGGACGGGATCGTGAATCCTGACCGCCGTCAGGAGCTCGATGGTCTTCGCTCGCGCCTCGGCGCGGGTGGCCTTGCCGTGCACGAGCAGCGCCTCGGCGATTTGATCCCCGATGGTGAACACCGGGTTCAGTGCCGTCATCGGTTCCTGAAAAATGAAGCCGATTTCGGCACCGCGAATCGCGCGCATGTCTCGCTCGGGCAGCTCGAGCAAATCGGCGCGGCCGTTGAACTCGATGGGGCCGCCATGCGTGTCGCCGGGCGGCTGCACCAGGCGCAGGATGGAAAGCGCCGTCATCGATTTCCCGCTGCCGGATTCGCCCACGAGGCCGAGCGTTTCGCCGCGGCGGAGCTCGAGGCTCACGTGATCGACGGCCGTGGCTCTCCCGCCGGGAGTTGTGAAGACGGTCGTCAGATCCTGGACTCGGAGGAGAGGCTTATCGATCGACATGCTCGCCGAACACGCCTCGTAGCGTATCCGAGATTTCGCCGACCGTCGCCATCGCCGTGACCGCCGCGATGATGAGGGGCACAAGGTTCGAGCCGTCGCGTGCCGCGCGGTCGACACCGTCGAGCGACGAGCGCCACGCGACCGCATCGCGAGATGCCCTGACCTGCTGTACGCGCTGTTTCTGCACGCGCTCGACCTCTGGGTCGATGCGCAGCGTCGGAATCGGCGCCGCTTCTTCAGTCTGAAACCGCGTAACCCCGACAACCGTCGCCTGGCCGTCTTCGATGGCCCGCTGCGCGCGAAAGGCCGATTCCTGGATCTCGCGCTGAATCATTCCTGATTCGATCGCCGCCAGGGTGCCGCCGGAAGCCTCGACTCGCAGAAGGAGCGCCCGCACCCGTTCCTCGATGTCGTTCGTGCGCTGCTCGATTTCATACGAGCCGCCGACGGGGTCGACCGTGCTGGCGACCCCCGACTCCCAGGCAATGATCTGCTGCGTGCGCAGCGCGAGGGTGGCCGACTCTTCGGTCGGGAGCGCCAGCGCTTCGTCTCGACCGTTGCAATGCAGTGATTGCGCGCCGCCAAGTACGGCGGCCAGGGCCTGAACCGTCACACGCACGAGGTTGTTGTCGGGCTGTTGCGCGGCCAGTGTGCTGCCCGCGGTCTGCGCGTGAAAGCGCAGTTGTTGCGCACGCGGGTTGGTGACGCCAAACCGTTCCTTCATCAGTCGTGCCCATAGCCGCCGCGCGGCTCGGAATTTCGCGATCTCCTCGAGAAAGTCGTTGTGCGCGGCGAAGAAGAACGACATCCGTTCGCCGAGCGATTCAGCCGACAGACCTCGCTCGAGCCCGGCTTCGACATAGGCGATGCCGTTGGCGATCGTGAACGCGACTTCCTGCACCGCAGTGGCTCCCGCCTCGCGGATGTGGTAGCCGCTCACCGAAATTGCGTTCCACTGCGGAACTTCCTGTTCGCAGTACTCGAAGATGTCGGTCACGAGGCGCAGAGACGGCTTGGGAGGAAATACGTAGGTGCCGCGGGCCACGTACTCTTTCAAGATATCGTTTTGAACCGTGCCGCCAATCGCGCTCAAGGGCACGTTCCCGCGCCGCGCGAGCGCCAGATACATCGACAACAGGATGATCGCCGTCGAATTGATCGTCATCGATGTCGTCACCCGGTCGAGCGGGATGGCCTGAAAGAGCTGCTCCATGTCGCTGAGCGAGTCGATGGCCACGCCCACACGTCCGACTTCGCCGGCCGCGAGCGGGTGGTCGGAGTCATAGCCCATCTGAGTGGGCAGATCGAAGGCCACGCTGAGGCCTGTTACGCCTTGCGCCAGGAGGTGCCGATAACGTTGGTTAGACTCGATGGCCGTTCCGAAACCCGCATACTGGCGCATGGTCCAGAGCCGGCCACGGTACATGGTTGGCTGGATACCCCTGGTGAAGGGAAACTCGCCCGGTTGCCCGAGGTCCCGGTCGGGATCCCAGCCTTCGAGATCGGCCGGAACGCGATAAGAATCAACCATATAAGGGCACTATTGTGATTCTAACGTTCTTGACAGTCGATGATCACGAGCCTACAATGAAACTCGTTCGACACTCGCCCGTTTCCGATCGAATTGCTGAAAAGATGACGAACCCGGTAGGCAGATTTCTGTTTGGCCCATGGGTGTAATCAGGAATCTGATTGCGATAGATCTGCCTGAGAATACTAGTTATGGGGGTCAACCCCAGATATGGAGGATCAAATCAATGGACGACGTCGTCAACCGGCTGGCGCGTGAGCTTGCCGATGCCATTGCTGCAGCTGTCGCAGATGATCCTCAAGTGGAGGCGTGCCGCGAAAAAGCACGCGCCGCGGGTTTCGAGATGAAAGTCACGCTCGAGGCGGTCGTCGGCTTCGTGAATCGCACCGAGCAGACCACCAAGGGCGGCGCGATCGTCAAAGTGCCTGCCGCCAAGGCCGTCGGGTCTCGCCGCACCCAGGACATGACCGCGAACGACCGCCGATTCCTGCGTTCGCTGAGGATTGCCGCCGACGAGGCGAAGAAGGAAGAAGTCGAGTAAGTCAGCGGTAGCATCGGCGATTGGGCGATTGGGTGATAGGTGAGTGGGCGATAGAAATCGTCTCCTACTCCCTTCCTTCCTATCACCCAATCTCCTATCACCCACTCGCCAATAGCAGCGTTCCCCCCGTCATTTCCTTCGGCCTCTCAACTTCCAGGATTTCGATCATCGTCGGCGCGACGTCTCTCAGCGAACAACCCTCTTTCAGCTTCAGGCCCCGAAACACATCGTTCACGAGAATGATGGGGACGGGGTTGCACGTGTGAGATGTGTGAGGTTCCTTCGCGACCGGATCCCACATCTGTTCGGCGTTGCCATGGTCGGCGGTCACGATGAGCGTGCCGCCCGCGTCCTTGACGGCGCGGACGATGCGGGCGAGGCAGCGATCGATCGTCTCTACCGCAGTCACTGCCGCTTCCAGGACGCCGGTGTGGCCGACCATGTCGGCGTTGGCAAAGTTGCAGATGATGACGTCGTGCTTGCGCCCCTCGACGTCGCTGACGAGGTTGTCGGTGATGCCTTCCGCGCTCATCTCGGGAGCCAGGTCGTAGGTCGCCACTTTCTGCGACGGCACGAGGATGCGATCCTCGCCCTTGTAGGGTTTTTCGATCCCACAGTTGAAGAAGTAACTCACGTGCGGATACTTCTCCGTTTCAGCGACCCGAAGATTCGTCAGGCCTTGACCCTCCATAACCTCGGCGAACGACCCGCTCAGCGATTGCGGCGGGAAGACGGCGGGGAGGCCGAACGTCCGGTCGTACATCGTCAGCGTCGTCATCGAAATGTTCGAGCGGGGCGCCCGCTCGAAGCCATCGAAGTCGTCGAACGACAGCGCGCGCGTCAACTGGCGCGCGCGATCGGCGCGGAAGTTGAAGAAGACGCAGCTATCGCCTTCGCGGATGGGTCCGATCGGTGCATCACCGGCATCGACCATCGTCCCCGGCTCGATGAACTCGTCCGTCTTGCCGGCTTCATACGATCGCCGTATGAAATCGACGACGGCGCGCGCGTGGTGTGGCGAACCGCCGATCATCGAGTCGTACGCCTTCTTCGTCCGATCCCAGCGCTTGTCGCGGTCCATCCCGAAGTAGCGTCCGCCCACAGACGCGACCCGGCCGACCCCGGCGTCCTTCATCACACGCTCGAGCTCGCCGAAGAACTTTGCGCCGCCGGTCGGCGATGTGTCGCGGCCGTCGGTGAACCCGTGCACAAACACCCGTTCGACGCCGTGACGGGCGGCCATCTCGACGAGCGCGTAGAGATGCTTTTCGTGACTGTGGATGCCGTTGGGTGACACGAGCCCGATGAAATGCAGCGCCTGCCTGCCGCTCTTGCACCGATCCATGGCGGCAACGAGCTCGGGTTTCGCGAAGAAGTCTCCGTCGCGGATGCTCTTGTCGATGCGCGTCAAGTCCTGGTAGACCACGCGGCCGGCGCCCATCGTCATGTGCCCGACTTCGGAATTGCCCATCTGCCCTGGCGGCAGCCCGACCGATTCTCCGAAGGTCACGAGCGACGTGTGTGGATAGCGATCGATCAGCTCGAGATAGTTCGGCGTGCGCGCGAGTTTGATCGCGTTGTACTCGCGTTCCTCGCGCAGACCCCAGCCGTCGAGGACGACGAGGACCAGGGGGCCACGGGTCATGCGCGGCTGGCCAACTGGCGGACGGCGTCGCGCCCGGCGTACTTTCCGCCGGCGCCGAGCGCCTCTTCTATGCGGAGCAGCTGGTTGTACTTCGCCACGCGATCGGTTCGGCTGGCAGAGCCCGTCTTGATCTGCCCCGCGTCGGTTGCCACCGCCAGGTCGGCGATGGTGACGTCTTCGGTCTCGCCCGAACGGTGCGAAACAATGTTGGCGTAGCCGGCGGCGCGCGCCATCGACATGGCATCGAGCGTTTCGGAAACGGTCCCGATCTGGTTCAGTTTCACGAGCAACGCATTGGCCACCCCTTCGGCGATGCCCTTCTTCAGAATCTCGGGATTCGTGACGAACACATCGTCGCCGACGAGCTGGACCTTGCCGCCCAACTCGCGGGTCAGCAGCTTCCAGCCCTTCCAGTCCTCCTCGGCCACGCCGTCCTCTACGGAAATGATTGGGTACTGGCGCACCCAGTCGGCGAGCATCTCCACCATCTGCTCGATGCTGCGCTCGCCTTCGCCGGATTTCTTGAAGACATAGCGGCCGTTGTCCCACAGCTCGCTCGACGCGACGTCGAGCGCGAGAAACACGTCGCCGCCGGCCGTGTACCCCGCGCTTGAGACGGCTTCCAACACGATTTCAAGAGCCTCTCGATTCGATTTCAGGCTTGGCGCAAAGCCGCCTTCGTCGCCGACGCCTGTCGAGAGCCCCCGCTTCTTCAACGATGCTCGAAGCGCATGGAAAATTTCCGCGCCTGTGCGGAGGGCTTCCGCAAAGCTGGTGGCGCCGATCGGCATCACCATGAATTCCTGCACATCGACGTTCGAGTCGGCGTGAGCTCCGCCGTTCAGGATGTTCATCATCGGCACGGGCAGCAACCTCGGGCCAGGTCCCGCGGCGAGGTTCACGTAGAGCGGCTTCTTTGCCGCAGCCGCAAAGGCCTGCGCTGCGGCCATCGATACGCCAAGAATCGCGTTCGCCCCGAGACGGCTCTTGGTGGGCGTGCCGTCGAGATCGATCATCTGCTTGTCGAGCGACCGCTGATCGAGCTCGGCGCCCGTCACCGCCTTCGCGATCTCGCCGTTCACGCTGGCGACGGCCTTCAGCACGCCCTTTCCCAGATAGCGCTTCTTGTCGCCGTCGCGAAGTTCCAGCGCCTCGCGGACCCCTGTGGAGGCACCAGAGGGCACGGCCGCGCGGCCCGTGGCGCCGCCCTGCAGCCGAATCTCCACCTCGACAGTCGGATTCCCGCGAGAATCCAGGATCTCTCTTCCGTGCACGCTCTCGATTTTCAAAGTTATCTCCCGTCGTCTTCGGCTTCGATGCGGAGTGCCTCGTCGCTGATCGGTTCAACAAGCGGGTCGTCATCCTCAGTGACCACGACGACTCCAAGGTCGGTGACAGTGTGGCGTTTGCGATCTTCCTCGGGGTTGAATCCGATGACGGCACCGCGGGGGATGAGCACGTCGCGGTCGACAATGGCGCGTCGGATGCGCGCGTGCCGTCCGACGCGCACGCCGGGCATCAGGATGCACTGCTCGATGGTGCCGTAGCTGTGCACGCGGACGTTGGGGCAGAGCACGCTGCCGACGACACGGCTGCCGGAAATGATGCACCCCGGCGAGATGACAGAATCCAGCGCTTCGCCGCAGCGCCGGCCCTTTTCGGCGAAGACGAACTTCGCCGGCGGTGCCTGCGGCTGATAGGTGCGCATCGGCCATTCCGGATCGTACAGATTGAACTCTGGATCGACGTGGCACAAGTCCATGTTCGCGTCGTAGAACGCGTCGAGCGTCCCGATGTCGCGCCAGTACTTCGACGCTTTCTTGTTCTCGTCGTAGAACCGGTAGGCATACGTGGGCCGCTCGGCGATGAGCGCGGGAATAATGTCCTTGCCGAAGTCGTGGCTGGTGGGCCGGGCCGCGTCCTCTTCGAGCGCCTTCAGCAGCACGGCGGTGTCGAAAATATAGATGCCCATCGACGCGAGCGAGAACTCTGACGACCCGGGAATCGTTGGCGGATGTTCCGGCTTTTCCACAAATCCCGTCACGCGATCCTGCTCGTCGACCGACAAGACACCCATCCGCGTCGCTTCCTGTTTTGGGATCTCGATGGCCGCCAGCGTCATTGCCGAGCCGCGCTCCTTGTGGACGCGGAGCATCTTCGCGTAATCCATCTTGTAGACGTGGTCACCCGACAGCACGATGACGTAGTGCGGATTTTCCTGCGCGATCGAATACAAGTTCTGGTACACGGCGTCGGCGGTGCCCTGATACCAGTGCTCGCTGACGCGTTTCTGCGGGGGCAGAATCTCGACGAATTCGCCGAGCTCTTCCGACACGATGTTCCAGCCCATGCGGATGTGCCTGTTCAACGAGAGCGACTTGTACTGCGTCGCAATAAAGATGCGGCGCAAGCCCGAATTGATGCAATTGCTCAGGGTGAAATCAATGATGCGATACGGCCCGCCGAAGAACACGGCTGGCTTCGCGCGGTCGCGGGTGAGGGGGTACAAACGCTCGCCTGCACCTCCCGCAAGCAGAATGACCAGGGCGTCGTCGACCATGTGTTAAACCGTTGATCCGAAAGGGGGCAAAGGGCGAAAAGCGCGGATCATATCAGGTTTGACTTGCCGTCGATCTACGTCCTATCATCGTTAATTACACGCGTTATTCGTTAATTGGAATTACAGGGAGATTTCGAGATGGCTCTTCGTCGCGCTTTCGCAGTTCTTGGTGCGGTCGCCCTGATGATGGCGATGCCGGTACCTTCGTTCGGTCAGGATTACCCTCCGCCGCAGGACCCGAGGCCGGATCCAAGGATGGATCCAAACCAGGGTCAACCCCAACGTCAAGGTCAGAACCAGAACCAGAGCCAGGGTCAAGAACGCAGGAAGCTCAGTAAGGACGAGCTCGCGTCCTACGACGCGATGAATGTGCTCGTCAACAGCGTCATCGCCGGCAAGACGCCCGCGCCGGCGGACGTGAAGCTGACGTTCCGCAATCACTATCTCAAGAGCAACAACAACCTTTACGTGCCGTATAGCGTGGACGTGGAACCCGGCAAGCTGACGACGGCTCCGGTGGTGATGTACATCCGTGTCATCAGCAAGGATCCCACCGCCGCCGCGGCCGCCGCCGCGAAGGCGAAAGCGAATGCGCGTGGAGGCGATGCCTCATATGCGTTCGAAGACGTCTACTTCCTGGCGCAGCCGCCGACGCAAGTCGATCGCGCCATGGAGCTGCCGGCGGGCGACTACGACGTGTATGTCGCGATGGCGGAGCGTCCGAAAGACAAGAAAGCGCAGGCGACAGCCAAGAGCGTGGTGCTGACGCACACGCTCAATGTGCCGTCCACGGGCACCGCGTTGACGACGAGCGCCGTGATTCTCGCGAAGGGAATCGAGCAGGCGGCCGGTGCTCTGACAGCCCAGCAACAGCTCGAGCAGCCGTACACGATCTCGGGCTACAAGATCACGCCGCGTTTCAGCGCAGCTATCCCGAAGGCGGAGGAGCTGGTCTTCGTATTCTTCATTTACAACGAGGGCGTGACGCCTGCCGGCAAGCCCGACCTGGACGTCGATTACATGTTCTACCGCGCTGCTGAAGACAAGCCATTCAGCAAACTCGCCACGACGTCGTTCAACGCTACGACGCTGCCGGGCGAGTTCGATATCGCGAAAGGACACCAGGTGTTTGTCGGACAGGGGATTCCGCTGACGACCTTCACTCCCGGCGACTACAAGCTGGAAATAAAGATTACGGACAAGACGAATAGTTCGACCGCAACACGCAACATGCCTTTTTCGGTGACTCCGTAGTTCGGACCTGGAGGGTTTGATGGCCCGAGTCGTCTCGGCGGCAATCGCAGTTCTCCTGCTCGGCGTTGCCGGTGCGTACGCACAGTCTTCGGCCCGTCCAGCAAAGAACGGATTTCCGGCCGGCAGCATCGAGGGCCGGGTGCTGGACGACAAGCAGACGCCGGTTGCCGGGGCAATGGTCTCGGTCGTGGGAAGGGCGACGGCGGTCGCGACGACCGACCCGGACGGCCGGTTTGCCCTTCGCGAGCTTCCATTCGGACCTTACGTGCTCAGCGTGCATTCGCGCGGCTACTGGCAGTCGCGCGGACGCACCATCCAGCTCACCGACAAGAAAATCGCCGTCCCTGAAATTCAACTGACGCGCGTGACCACGGATCGCACCCCGGCGGTCACGGCGGAGGCCGCGCCGAAAACCGCAGCAGTTGCGCCGACGCGGCTGGCCGGGTTCGGCGTCGGTGAGGCGACGCCGGGCGTGGCGACACCCGAAGCCAGAAGCGACGACGATCAGGGCGAAGCTGAAGGGGAAACTGCGTGGCGCTTGCGTCACCTTCCCCGCAGCATTCTGAAGGATGCGGCGGAAGGAGCGGTCTGGACCGAGAACCGCTCGGATTTCGACGCGGGACGTTGGTTCGGCAATGTTGCGGCGACAGGGCTGGGGACGCCGATCGCTCTTCTCAGCGATTTATCGTTGTCGGGGCAAGTGAATCTGTTGACGACCGAGTCGTTCGATCGTCCGGGCGAAATGTTCGGGAGCACCGCAGCGCGCAACGTTGCCTACGTTGCGGTCAACACTCAGGCGGCTGGCGGCGCGTGGGCGGTACAGGGTGCGATGACCCAGGGAGATTTGTCGTCCTGGATCGTCGCAGGTTCCTACAAGTCGATCAGCTCGAACAATCACGCCTACGAGCTTGGCTTGTCGTACAGCACACAGCAGTACGACGGCGGCAATGCGGCGGCCCTGGCGGCGATTCGGGACAACGCCCGCAATGCGGGGACGGTCTACGGCTTCGATGAGTGGACGGTTTCACCGCGCCTTGTGCTCGGGTACGGGACGGGCTTCGCGCGCTACGACTACCTGAGCGGCGCCGGGCTGTGGAGCCCGCGGGTCACAGTGACGCTGCCGATGAACGGCGTCCGCGTGAAGGCGCTGGTCTCACAGCGCGTCCTGGTGCCAGGCGCAGAAGAGTTCGCGCCGTCTGTCACGGGAGTGTGGCTGCCGCCTGAACGCACGTTCTCGTCGCTTGCGGCCGACGGCGTGTTCCGGCCGGAGCAGACCCGCAATTTGCAAGTGTCGCTCGAACGCGATCTCGACGCCGGCGTCACGGTGGCGGTCCGAGGCTTCTCTCAGCACATCGACGATCAGCTCGTCGAGGTCTTCGGTGTCGACATGCCTGGCCGCCCGGAAACGCCACTTGGCCACTATTTCGTCGGCACAGCCGGCGATGTCAGCGCGCGTGGTTGGGGCGTCAGCATGATTCAGGAAGTGCCGGGCTACGTCCGCGGCACAATCGAGTACACGGTGACGACGGCCTACTGGCTGCCGTCGTCGAACGTGGCCTATCCGGGCGCGCCGCGGGGCCTTCGCGCCGGATCAATGGGCGCCAGCGAAAACGTCTATGACCTGCAGACGTCGGTCGAGGTGACGGTTCCGCAGACCGCGACGCGGATCTACGCGAAGTACCGTGTGAACTCGGCGTTCTGGGAAGCCAGCGCCGATGCGCTGGCCAGGCCGGCGTCGAACGCGCGTTTCAACGTGCGCGTGAACCAGTCGCTTCCGTTCCTGCGCTTCTCGAACGCGGACTGGGAGATGTTGTTCGATGTCCGCAACATGTTCCGCGACGCCGATGTGGAGTCGTCCGTTTACGACGAGGCGCTCGCGCTTCGTGCGCCCAAACGGATTGTCGGCGGCCTGTTGGTCAAGTTCTAGCAGGCCCTTGGTCCCTTAGTTCCTAGTCCCCCCAAATACAGGTTCGGGCTTCAGACTCTGGGCTTTAGGCTCTTGGCCACGCCAAAAGCCTAGAGTCCAAAGCCTGCAGTCTCGAGCTACAGATCCAAA
Source organism: Vicinamibacterales bacterium (assembly GCA_023717525.1). Taxonomy (GTDB): domain Bacteria; phylum Acidobacteriota; class Vicinamibacteria; order Vicinamibacterales; family JAMQPK01; genus JAMQPK01. The sequence continues at coordinate 27,170 of JAMQPK010000154.1, forward strand.
TTAATGGAGTCGATATTCAGTGGATTGGATTCTTGTACGCTAAGATCCGATAAAGCATTGAGAATACACAGGTATAGCGTTTGCACTCACACGCGGGTTCCCACAATGCCTTTGGCTGAAGCCTGATGATTGATTCGCGTACGCAGCCGCGCTCGCTCGGCGGCTGGGGCCTGTTCGCCCTGGTTGGAGTCCTGCTGTGCTTCGGCGCCCTGAACATCGCAGTGCGTGCCACGTGGCACAAGCTCGAGGACGGCGTGCTGTGGTCCTCGCAGCCGGAGGGCGTGATGGCCGCCGATGTGGCCCCGCACAGCGCGGCGATGGGGGCGGGGATCCGTAACGGCGATCTGCTGATTGCGATTAACGGAACCCCGATCGAGACGTCGGAGGACGTTCAACGGGCGCTCGGTGGGACGAGCAAGACCGAGCAGTTGTCTTACACCATGCTGCGGCTGGGTCAGCATCAGATGATCACGGTGCAGCTGGCGCCGGCCCCAGGCGGCAACTCCACGCTCTACTTCATCCTCGCGGGTATCGGCGTCTTTACGCTGCTCGTGGGCGCGTCCGTGCGGATCCGCCGTCCCTACGATCAGGCCACGCTGCACTTTTTCTGGTTGTGCCTCGCGTTCTTCGGCACCTTGACGTTCTCCTTCAGCCGGCTCGATCGGCTCGACTGGTACTTCTATTGGGCAGACACGGTAGCCACGCTGCTGCTGGCACCGCTGTTTCTGCATTTCACGCTCGTGTTTCCGGATCGCCCCGGGTCGTGGGTGAAGGACCGCGGCCGGAGGCTGGTCACGCTGTTCTATGCGCCGTCGCTGGTTCTCTTCGTCGCGCACGTGATCGCGGTCGGACGCCTCTCGTTGAACACGCCGTTGTATTCACGGATGCTGACCGCGCTCGATCAGCTTGAACCGGCGTACCTGTCGCTCTACATGATTGCCGGGCTTTTCGTGCTCATGCGCGCGATGGAGCGAGTCCGCTCCGCAACCGCGCGCCGGCAGCTCCGTTGGATTGTGTGGGGCACCGCATTTGGCGCCGGTCCCTTTGCTTTGGGATACGCGCTGCCATATGCCCTCGGGCTGCGGGCCTCGCTGCCGATGGAGCTGTCCGTCATTCCGTTGAGCCTCGTGCCGCTCGCGTTTGCTTCTGCGCTTGTCCGCTACCGGCTCATGGACGTGGAGGTGATCGTCAAGCGCAGCCTCGTCTACACCGCCGTCGTGCTCGCGATCTTCACGATCTACGCGACGTTGCTGCGCCTGGCGGGCGTCGTCTTCGACGCCGCCGATGAACACAACATGATCATCGCGATGCTGGCCACAGTGGTTGTCGTGCTGTTGTTCAGCCCGGTGAAAAGCGCGATTCAGAATGGCCTCGATCGCGCCTTCTATCGCGATAAGTACGACTTTCGCCGGGCGCTCGTGGGCTTTGCCCGGGATTTGAATAGCGACCTCGACCTCGACCGGCTTGGCGAGCGCCTCGTGTCCCGAGTCCGGGAGACGTTCGCCGTCGATCGCATGGCGCTGATGCTCGCCGACGAGGCGACCGGCGACTATCACGTGATTCGCGCCGATGGTTTCGTCGATGTCACGGTTCCGGGCATTGGCCGCGGGTCGCAGGTTGCAGCCAATCTGGCCGGCGGCGTGGCACTCTCACTCGACGATCCTCGGCTTCATGGCGCCCTGCCTCCAGAAGAACTGGCGTTCTGGCGCATGCGCGGCGTGCACTATTTCGTCCCCTGCGTGGCCAAGGGCGGGGCGATTGCCGTACTCGCCCTCGGGCAGCGCCAGCTCGGCGAGCCGCTCAGCAGCGAAGACATGGCCCTCCTGCTGGCGGTCGGCAGCCACGTCGCTGTCGCGTTCGAAAACGGGCGGCTCTATCGCCAGCTCCAGCTGAAGGCCGGCGAGCTTCAGCGACTCCAGGAATTCAACGAGAACATCGTCGAGTCGCTCGACGATGGGCTGGTCGTCGAAGACCTCGACGGCCGCGTGCTGCGCTGGAATCGTGCGCTTGAGCAGATTTATGGCCTTTCGGCCACGGAAGCGACCGGGCACCGGCTTGAGGAAGTCTTCGATGGTCCGTTCGTCGAAGCCCTGCGCGCGGCCCAGCGCGAGTCGCCCGCTGGAGCATCGCTGTATCGGGTGCCTCTGGCCGGCCGTGGCGCCGAGGCGGGCGAGCGCCGGCGGGTGAACGTAGCCACCGCCCCGCTGCGCGCGCCGAGCGGTCAGTTCGGGATGTCGACGGTCGGCAACATCATCATCATCGAAGACGTGACTGAGCGCGTTCAACTCGAAGAACAGCTGCAGATTTCCGACAAGATGGCGTCGGTTGGCTTGCTCGCCGCCGGCGTGGCGCACGAAGTGAATACGCCGCTGACGGGCATTTCAAGCTTTACGCAGATGCTGCTGAGCAACGCCGATCCGGACGATCCGAAGACGCGGATGCTCGAAAAAATTGAACAGCAGACGTTCCGCGCCGCCAAGATCGTCAACGGCCTGCTGAATCTCTCGCGCTCGACCGGTACGAACGCCGAAGAGATCGCTCCCGTCGATCTGAACGCCGTCGTCAGCGATGTGCTGTCGCTGCTCGAGCCGCAGTTGGTCGCGGGCAACGTCAAAGTGCGGCGCGATCTCTGTCCGGCGCCGGCCCTCGTGGCGGGCATCGAGCACAAGCTTCAGCAGGTCTTTCTGAACCTGTTTCTGAACGCCCGCGATGCGATGCCGAAGGGCGGCTGGCTGTCGGTTTCGACGCGCGTGGAGGACGGCCACGTGGTGGCTGAAGTCGGCGACACCGGTTCGGGCATTCCGAGCGAGCAGCTCTCGCGTATTTACGATCCGTTCTTCACGACGAAACGCATCGGGAAGGGCACCGGACTGGGGCTCTCGATTACCTACGGGATTGTCCGCGAGCACGAAGGCACGTTGACTTGCCAGAGCGCGGTAGGTCAGGGCACGAAGTTCACCGTTTCACTGCCGATGTCGAGCGCCGCCGCGCGCTCGGTTGGCGCGTCCAACAATTGAACGAGAACGCTATGAAGACAAACGGCTCCATTCTCGTCGTCGACGATGAAGAAATCATGCGGGAGATCCTCGAAACCCTGTTGAAGGGCGAGGGGTACTCGGTGCGGCTTGCCGCCAGCGGCGAGGAAGGCATCGAGCTGGCGCGGAACGTTCCGTTCGACGCGGCCATTGTCGACGTGATGATGCCCGGCATCGACGGCATGGCGACGCTCGAGGCGCTGAAGAAACTCGACGACGAGCTGTCGGTCATCATGGTGACCGCCTTCGCCTCCGTCGAGAACGCCATCACGGCGATGAAGCGCGGAGCGTTCGACTACATCACCAAGCCCTTCAAGAACGACGAAGTGATGGTGGTGATCAAGAACGCGCTCGAACGCCGGCGTCTGGTTGCGGAGAACCTGTCGTTGCGCCAGAACATTCAGGAACAGTACAGCCACTTCGACAACATCGTGGGGCGCGGGCCGGCGATGCGGCGCGTCTTCGATCTCATCATCCAGGCGGCCCCGAGCCGGTCGACGATTCTCATTCAGGGTGAGAGCGGCACCGGCAAGGAGCTCGTGGCCCGCGCGATTCACACGCACTCGACGCGCAAGGATCGGGCGTTCGTAACGGTGAATTCTGGAAATCTGCCGCCCGACCTCCTGGAGTCGACGCTGTTCGGCCACGTGAAGGGGGCGTTCACCGGTGCGGTGTATCCGAAGAAGGGCCTCTTCGACCTCGCCGACAAGGGGAGCATCTTTCTCGATGAGATCGGCAATATTCCGCTCGAGACCCAGGCGAAGCTGCTGCGCGTGATGCAGGAGCGCGAGTTCATGCGCCTCGGCGGCATGGAGGTCATCAAGGTCGACGTGCGCATCATCGCCGCGACCAACGGCGACCTGCGGAGGCTGATGGACGAAGGGCGCTTCCGTGAAGACCTGTTCTACCGGCTGAACGTCGTCAACGTCCAGCTGCCGCCCCTCCGGGATCGGAAGGACGACATACCCATGCTGGCGCAGCACTTCATCGAGAAGTACGGCGAGGAGAACCGGAAGCCCGGACTCGAGCTGGTGCCGGAGTCGCTCGATGTGATGATGGCCTACGACTGGCCGGGCAACGTCCGCGAGCTGGAAAACGTGATCGAGCGGGCGGTGGTGCTCTCGACCGGCCGCCGGATTGGCCCGGACCTGATTCCAGAGCACATCGGGCGGCCGACCATGTTCCAGATGCCGCGGTTCATCGTGCCGCCGGAGGGGATCTCATTCAAAGACGTCATCACCGACTTCGAGAAGCGGTTGATCGAATCGACGCTGGAAGCGGCCGGCGGCGTTCAGAAGCGTGCGGCCGAGCTGCTACGCATCAAACCGACGACGCTGAACGAGATGATCAAGCGTTACGACATCCGCCCGCGGCGGAAACGAACGACGGACGCGCGCTCGGAGCCCCGCGAGGCTGAGGACACGCGACGGGAGCCGGTTGCTGTGAACGAGTAGGGGGGAGATAGGGGAAGGTGGAAAGTGGAAAGTAGAAGGTAGAAAGTAGGTGGAAAGTACCTATCACTTACCTTCCACTTTCCACTTTCCACTTTCTACCTTCACGTTCCCACCCTCACCCTCGCGATCATCCTGTCCAACTTGCCCAGCACCACGTCCCAGCGGTAATTTCGCCTCACATACTCGCGGCCGGAGCGGCCCATTGCGGCTCGCAGCCGTTCATCTGCGAGGAGCACCTTCAGGCACTCTACAAATTCATCTCGATCGCCGTAGAAGAGGCCGCCGTTGCTGCGAAGGCAGTGGTCGACCAGCACGTCGCTGCGTTGGTTGCAGAGAATGGGCGTGCCGACGGCCAACGCCTCCAGCGCCAGCAGCGACAGGCTTTCGTACGGTGACGGACACACAACGACAGTCGCTGCTTCGAGCGCCTGCAAGCGCTCCTGCTCGCTCAGCAGGCCAGCGAAGTTGATGTACGGCTCTTCGGGTAACGGCATCAGCTTGTGGCCCATCAACACGAGCGAGGCGTCGCCGCCGCCCGTCACGTAGCTGCTGAAATATTCGATCAGCTCTTCGCAGCCCTTTCCCGGATCGATCCGGCCGCCATACAGGGCGAACGGCGCATGGATGCGATGCCGCCGCTTGAAGATCGCGCCGCGTGCCGACACGTGCGACTGATAGCGGTTGGCGCCTGCCGCCTCGTCGCTTTCAACCCCGTTGCCCTCGGGCTGGCCGACCTCCTCGACGGGTACGTCGGCCTGGCCCGCCGGGCGGGGGTAGGCCTGATGCGGCGGCAGATCGACGCCGCATCCTATTGTTTCCTCGATGACGGCATTTCTCTCAAAGGTATCCGCGACGAACTTCCGCTCGACTTCCGTCAGGTAACCAATGCCCTTTGGCAGCCGGAAGACGTCCTTGTAGATGCCGAGGCGAATGGGCGGTTCGTCGTGGGCCGTCGGCACAAGAATGCTGCGGCCTGGGTCGATCTGAAGGCCAAGCACAGTCGGTGCGTAGAGATACGTGTAGAAGATGAGCGTCTCGTAATTCCTGTGATGACGCTTCAGGTACTCGAGGAGTGCCGGAGACCAGGGTCCTTGCCGCTTCAGCCACTCCATTTCGTCAGCACTGCTGTGCGGGTTCTGAAAGATCCAGTCGGAATAGCGATTGAAGTCGGCGATATCGCGCGTCTGCGAGTTCGCGAATCGGCGCACGGTGACGCCGCGCACGCGGTCGGTGCCTTCGGGGTACTCGTTCGCCCACGTCACGTAGTCGCGCGCGCACGTCGTCAACACCTCGACGTCGTGTTTGGTGGCCAGCCGCTCGGCTGTCAGGCGGCACGCATACTCGGCGCCTCCGAGAATTTCCGTACCGTATCGTTGAACGATGAACGCTATACGCACAAGATCTCAGAAGGCCGAGATCACCGAGGCGAGCCGCTGCTGAATGACAGGATCGCCGAAATCGTGAAGTCTCCGCCGTTGTCCGGCGAGCACTTCCTCGCGCGGGTGGTCTTCGAATGCGAGCATGCCCAGCAGCTCGGCGGCATGCTCGAGGTCTTTGGGGGCGAACTGCACGCCCGCGCCCCCAAGTGTATCGGGAACCGCCGCTGCGCCGTAAGCGAGGATCGGCACGTCCATCGCCATTGCCTCGACGAGCGGAACGCAGAACCCTTCGTGCTCGCTCAGCGAGATGTAGACGCTCGCCGCCCGGTAGTACGCCGCCAGCTCGGCGTCAGGCACCGGTCCAGTGAACAGAAACCGCTCCGGCAGCATCTTGTATTCGGCCATCAGTGCACGGATGGCGGCATAGTACCGCGGCACGACGTCGTAGCGGCCCACAAAGATGAAACGGTAATGTGCGTCGATGTACCGTTTGTACTGCTCGGCCAGTTTGATGTGGTCCTCGATCTTCTTATTCGGCGCAATCCGGCCGACGAACAGAAAGTTCACGAAGCCGTCATCGAGGATGCCGTCGAGCACCGGCTGTTCGGGCGCTGCCGTCAGGCGGGCCGTGTCGACGGCGATCGGCATCACGCCAGTCTCACCGAACCCGAGCTCATCCAGCTCCCGGCGGTTGTACTCGGAGTCCCCAAGCGCGAGGTCGGTCGACCCCGCGAGGGTCGCGAGCTCGTCGCGCGCCATTGACGCCAGCCGGAACAGCGCCGGATCGTAAGGCGCGAAAAAGCGGGCTGGCGTGACGTTGTGATACTGAAGCACTCTGCCGTTGGGCAGCGACGCAAAGGCCGTCGTCATCGGAGACGGCAGCGCGAAGTGAAAGATCGTCAGGTCGCCCCGCTTCGCATCGTTGTCCGAGAAGGACCGAATCTCGTGACGCAGGTCATCGTCAATGGTGAGCGCGAAGATGTCTGAGTCGTGGCCCAGAGACCGCAGCAGATCGCGGACGCGGCGGGCGCTGTCGCCGATCGCGTCTCCTCTATGGGCGGCCGGTACCCACTGGTTCACTTTCATCAGTCCTTCTTCTCGCGAACGATGCCCGCCGTTGAACCTGGCGCATCCGGCAATCCTTGAAAGATCGCCGGTCGATACTGCTGAAGCTCGAACAGCTCTTCGCTGAGCTTCAGCTGATCCCAGAAATCCCACGCAACCGGGGGCGCCGGCCTTCTCGGACTCTTCAGGACCTGGTCGACGAATCCAAGCAGCGTCTTGTCGAAGTCCTTCGCGCGCAGCCGGGTAACAGCCTCCAGCTGTTTGCCGACGACGGCGTCGTAGAGCGCGTCGTTCGAAAGCACGGCATCGACCAGCGCGGCGACCTCGAGCGGTTCGGTCGTGGTGTACAGCACGCCTGCGCCGTCCATCGTTGCAGGCACGGCACTGGCCGCGTACGCCACGACGGGAAGCCTTTCGTGGAACGCTTCAATAATCGGGACGCAAAACCCCTCATGCGCACTGGCGCACAGGAAGAGATCGGCGACATCGTAGTAGGCAGCGAGCTCCGCGTTGGAGACGTGCCCAGTGAAGATGACGTTGGTGGTTCCCAGTCGGGCGACGAGCTGCTGAAGCGTCGCGAGATACTTCTCGTACCCCAGATAGGAGCCAACCAGAATCAGCCGCGATCGGCTGTTGAACGCGCGCTGGTACGCGTGAAAGTATCGGATGACGTCTTCAATGCGCTTGTTCGGGATGATCCGGCCGACGAACAGAATATTCGTCCACTCGTCGTCGAGATCGCGCGTAATCATGTCGTTCCGTTCGCCATCGAGGTGGGCGAAACCTGGCACGACAGGAAGCACGGCAGTTGGATTGAAGCCCAGTGCCTCGAGCTCCCGGCGGTTGAACTCGGAGTCGCCCAGCGCCAGATCGACGCGGTTGCGATAGATGGCGAGCTCGCGCCGGCCGGTGAAACACTCCGCCGCAAGCTGCTCGTGCACGCCCAGGAAGAATTCCGGCGGCGTGATGTTGTGGTACACGAGGATCATGCGATCGGGCACGGCGTACGCCACACGCGAAGCGCGAGACGCGAGCGAGAAGTGGTGAATCAGAATGTTGGCCGGATCGCTGGCCTCGATGAGGTCGGGGTACTCGCGCGTCAAGTCTTCGAGGCGATGGTCGGCCGTCTGCACGAAGATGTCCGACTCGAAGCCGGCGTTTCTCAGCGCGCGCTGGATGCCGAGCACCTCGTGGCCGATGGCGTCGCCATAGCCAAGAGTCGCCAGCACCTGATGAACCTTTGGGGCGCTCATGTGTCCGCTCGTCAATTTAGTACGGGTCCGGCAGGTAGCGCCGCCAGAACTTCAGTCGCCGCACGCAGGCTCCTGCGTCGCCTGGCGAAAAACCCCGGCTCGGGTTCCATTCGCGCGCGCCCTCCACCCGCCCGCTCGTCGGTCTGCAGGCGCGCCAGCATGTCGAGATACTTCTGTTCGATGACGGGCCACGCGTAGTGCCGCTGGAAGAATTCGCGGCCGTTCCTGCCGAGCGCCGTGTTCAGGCTTCGTCCGTCGGCGATCGCACGAAGCGTTTCGACAAACTCGGCCTGCGTTTCGTAATACAGTCCCGCGCCGCTGCGGATGCATTGGCCGCGCAATACTTCGCACTTGCCGTTCGCGAGCACCGGCTTGCCGAGAGCCCAGGCTTCCAGCGCGACCATCGACAGGCTTTCATAGTATGACGGCATCACCAGCAGGTCGGCGGCGGCGAGCGCGTCGTATTTGTCCTGGTCGTAGAGAAACCCCAGGTGGCGGATGCGAGGGTGATCGGGAATCGGGAGGATCTCCTTGCCAACCAGCACGAGCCCAAGACCCTTGGGTAAGGCCGGCAGAGCCTGGAGGAAGAAGGTAAACAACTCCTTGCAGCCCTTGTTCTGATCGATGCGGCCGAGGTACAGCGCGAACCGGCCCGTAATGCCGTACTTCTGACGGAACCGGTCGGCGTGGGCTTGCGCTGGTATCTCCGATCCGATCCCGACCACCACGCCCGGCACGTCCTCGTTGCGCGACACGGCCTGAATCAGCCGGCGCTCTTCCGGGCTGTTGTACATGATCGCGCGTACGCCCCGGAAGAGCGGGGGCGTCAATCCGAGCCCGATGGCTTCGTCGCGTTCGGCCGTCGGGACGAGGATCGCCCTGTCCGGTACACTTCGAGCCCCCTGATACGCCTGATGGTACCGGTAGCTGAAAAAGAAAAAATAGTCGTACGTGCTGCGATTCGATCGAATGTGATTGATCAGCGCAGAACTCTTGGGCCCTTCGGCGTCCAGCCACTTGAGCTCGTCGCGATATGAGTGTGTGTGCGCGAAGACGCGATCGGACCATCTGGCAAACGTCTTGACATCGCGCTCGTGATCGACACGAAACCGATGGACGGGCACTCCATTGATCTGTTCGACCCCGGCGGCGTATTCATCCTGCCAGGTGACGTAATCGCGTGCGCAGGTCGTGAGGACCGTGACGTGTGCGTGACGAGCGAGATGCTCTGCCACGTAGCGTGCGTGCAGCTCGGCGCCGCCGTTGATGTCGGCGCCATAACGCTGCACGACGACAGCAAGCTTCACTGCCCGGTATCCGGCTCTTCGTCGCCGCCGGAATCAGAGTCGGAGTCCGTATCCGAGTCGCCGTCTTCGTAGGAATCCGGCGCAGGAGTGTTCGGGGCGGCGTCGCTGGCAGCGATCGGCGCGCCCGTGCTGGCCACGTCTCCAAGGCCACGCCCCCGCCCTCCACGACGACCGCGCCGGCGTCGGCGCCGGCGTCGAACGGTGCCGCTCCCCTCGGCGGGTTGGTCGATGCCGCCGTTCTGTATGGGCGCGCTCGGAGGCGCCGCGGCAGGCGGTGCGTCGCCCGCTGGTTCGACAGCAGGCCTCGCCTCTTGCCGTGGCTCCTGCCTGTGCTCCTGCCGGGGCTCCTGCCGGGGCTCCTGCCGAGGCTCGTGCCGGGGCTCAGCAGGCCTCGAATATCGAGCGGGCGGCGCCTGCGGCTCCCGGCTCGGCCCCGAACCGGCCTTGTACTGCACGACGCCTTCGAGCGCGCGCGCGCGTCGCTCGTCGAAGTCGATGCGGCTGTTCAATGACTCGACGCGCATTTTGAGATTCTTGTTTTCAATCCCAAGTCGCGTGAGTTCCAGCACGAGGTTGTGAATCACCTCGTAGTAGAGCGCGTCGAGTTCTTCGCGCACCCGGAACTGCTGAGCGTTGATGTTGTTGATCTGCCCCTGCATGTGCAGCACGTGCACGATGGGGTTCGGGTTGAACAGCAGTTTCAGGAACGGGTTCAGCAGCTTGCGGAAGAAGCGGATCATCCCGCGATGCGTCTCGTAGAGCGTCGTGTCCTCGAAGCCGTAGTTCGGCGGTTCCGGGCTCGTCCCGCGATTCCGTTTGAACTGTTCAACGAGGTCGGAACGGACACCCTTTGGGTCGAGGAAGCGTTCCAGCTTGACGTTCGCCAGCTCCTGAATCTGCTGCTCGGTGTAGTCGACGCCGCGCTTTTCCTTAATCCGCGCCCGAATCTGGCGCATGATCTGCTCGACGTCAACTGAGTCGGTACGGATGTTGAACTCGGCCATAATTGTTCGTTACTCGTCAGGGAACAGGGGAGAGGGAAGAGGGAAGATGTGGTTTTCTTCCCTCTCCCCTCTTCCCTCACCCCTATCTAGGTTTCACTCCGTGTGCCCGGCGCGCCGCAAATTCCGGCGCTTCCATGAGGCACGTGCCCAGGATGCCGATCGATCGAACGAGGGCCCGCAGGCCCGTCCGCTGAATCTCGGCACCATCATCTCCCACATTCGCGTAGCCGCTCTCATCCGCGACGGCTGTTTCCCACCCTCGGAACAACCGCCCCCAGGGGCTCGCCAGCACCTCCCGCATCAGCGCTTTCGCCTTCAGCGGATACCAGAAACTATCGTGGTACAGGACGCTCGCCGCGTATGCCCACGGCGCGAGCACTGTTTTCAGCGACCACTCGAGGGGCTTGCGCCATGGTCCCCAGTAGATCTTGTGTTGCATGCGCGCCGCAAACGTCATGCGACGGAAAGGTCCCACGAAGTGCCAGTTCTCGGCCCCCGCCTGCTGGTCGCCGACGATCTCGATGTCGCGCGGATCGCCGCAGCCCAGTCCAAGATCGTGCGCGAGCCTGATGTACTTGATCGACAGCGGGTCCATGCCCATCAGCTTGGCCGACACCGCATCGATCGCCACCTGGTCGCTGCTGGCCAGAATGACGTTCTTCACGCGCGGAATCATGCAGCGCGGCCCCGGGCCATCTCCGGCAAACGTGCCATCCATGACGGCGAACACGCCGCGATGAACCTTCTGCTGAATCATCAGCAGGTCGACCAGCGTTTCGTGAATCACCGGGTGCGTCCAGTGCCGGTGTTCGTTCAACAGTCCGCCGAACGCATTCTTCATCGCCCCGGTCGTCGTCGTAAAGACGTGTGTTTTCACGGTCGGGAGATGAATGATGTTCTCGCCGATGAACCGCCGCGGGATCATGAACCCTTTCGGGTAGACGTCGTTCAGGCAGAGAAACTTCTTCGTCAGGTCGCCGACGGCTTCCTTGATGTTGATCCACTCTTCGGTTTCGTAGATGTGGATGTTCCGCAGGCCGTGAGCTTCCACGACAGGAAGCTGCTTGTTCTCGCGCTCCCCCAGATGTGCGTCGATGACCACCGTGCGGTTGTGGCAGGCGTGCATGAGATCGGGAGAGTAGCCGTCCTTCTTCATCGCCCGGATGACACCCTCGAGCTGCCAGGGGGTCGTCGAGCTGCCGGGAAAGAAGAAATGCCAGGAAATGTTGATCTTGAGGGCAGTATCCGCGTCCTTCGCGATCACGTCCTGGTAGCCGGCGAGGTTCATCAGCTCGTGGTAATCGTGCAGCACGGTTTCCGGCCGTGTCCGCAGGATGGCCACACGCGCGTTGGGCATTCCCACGATTTTACCGGTAAATGACGAGAATCACAGAAAGGGCCCAGAGTGCCACGCAGACGAGCAGGGGACGATCGTTCACCAGCAGCTCGGCCGGACTGCCACCGAGATCGCGGCGATGGACGAGGTACAGGTATCGGAAGATCCCATACAACGGAAATGGAATCGTCATGCTCAGCAGCGTCGTGCCGAATTTCTCGGTCGTCTCGGGGCTGATGGTGTAAAAGGCATACGCGATCAACGTCGACGCCGTCACCACCGAGATCATCTGATCGAGCAGATACGGTGTGTAGTCGTCGAGCGTGGGGCGATGATCGGTGGCCTGCTCGGCCAGGAGCACGAGTTCGTGCCGCCGCTTGCTCAACGCCAGAAACAGCGCCAGGAGCGTCGTACAAACGAGCAGCCAGTGGCTGACGGGCACCGCAATCGCGGCGCCGCCCGCGACGGCGCGCAGCGTGAATCCCGCGGCAATCGTCAGCACGTCGAGAATGACGATGTGCTTGAAGTACGCCGAGTAGGCCCACAGCAATCCGAGGTACGCGCACGCAGTGGCGAAGAACGGAAGGCCGAGCGTGAACGCGACGGCGAGCGCTCCGGTCGCCACGACGAGCGCCGCCACCAGCGCTGTTTTCGGATCGAGAGCGCCGGAGGCGATGGGCCGGTTTGCTTTCAGCGGATGCCGCTTGTCCTGTTCACGATCGAGCACGTCGTTCACGAGGTACACCGCGCCCGACAATGCGCAGAACACGGCAAATGCCACCGCGGCCTCGAGGACAGCGGTCGGGTCGTTCAGTTTGTGTGCGAAGACGAGCGCGCCGAAGACGAAGAGGTTCTTCGTCCACTGGCCGGGACGGAGTGAGATCAGAAGGTTGAACGGAAGCGGGCGGTTGCCCTTGGGGCTACGCAACCTGATGACAGTCTAACGCGAAGCGGGAGGACTTACAGTCCTCCCGCTCCGGCAAACTTTCTCTGCTGGAAGCATTCCTTGCAGAACACGGGGCGCCCCTGCGTGGGGCGGAAGGGGACCGTGGTCTCCTTGCCGCACGCAGAGCACGTCGCTTGAGTTTCGACACGTTCGCGAACGCCGGGCGATGCCGCCCGCGTGGCCCTCTTCGCTTTGCACGCCTTGCATCGCTTGGGCTCGTTCTTGAAATTCTTGTCCGCGAAAAAGAGCTGCTCTCCCGCCGTCCAGACGAATTCCGCTCCGCAATCCACGCAGTTGAGGATCTTGTCCTGGAACTCCATCGTGTCGCCCCTTGCTCGCGCCCGTATTACTCTGCGTCGCGTCGCATTTTCTTGCGGTTGCGTTTCCGCGCCAGTGCCTGTTTGGCACGACGCTTGTCTCCGGGCTTCAGATAGAAGGAGTGCTTCTTGATATCCTTGATGATATCTTCCTGCTGCACCTTCCGTTTGAACCGCCGAAGAGCACTTTCAATGGACTCGCCGTCTTGAACCTTAACTTCCGCCACGTATGAAAACACCCCCTCAACTCGGGCGTACTAGATAACGATTGTGTTACGCTGAAGCAGGACTGCGGATCTTAGGCGCAAAGACGCAGCCCCGTCAACGGATTACTCCCTCGAGCTAAATCTTTTACATCCAATAGTTTAAGCGAAAATCGTGACGTCCAGCAGAGTTCTGGTTGTCGGCAGCGGCGGGCGCGAACACGCGCTGGTGTGGAAACTGGCCTCCGAGCGCGGTGTCTCGGACATCGTTTGCGCCCCGGGAAATGCCGGAATCAGCCGTCTGGCGCGCTGTATCCCGGTGGATCCCGCCGATCCTCACGCGCTCGTCGCAATCGCGCAGCGCGAAGAACTCGATTTCACCATCGTTGGGCCCGAGCTTCCACTGAGTCGCGGCGTCGCCGACGTTTTCGCCGACGAAGGTCTGCTGTTGTTCGGTCCGACCCAGCGAGCAGCCCGGCTCGAATCGAGCAAAGTGTTCGCCAAAGAGTTCATGCAGCGAAACGGTGTGCCCACGGCGCGCTATCGCGCCTGTGACTCGGCGGCCGAAGCCGTCGCCATTCTTCGAAGCGGTGAATTCTCATTCCCTGTGGTCTTGAAAGCCGACGGCCTTGCGGCAGGAAAGGGCGTCGTGATCTCGCCGGACCTCGGAGATGCTGAATCACAGGTTCACGCGATGATGGTCGACAAGCGATTCGGCCAGGCGGGCGCGCGAACGGTGATCGAAGAGCTGCTCGTCGGCCGCGAGGCGTCCTTTTTCGCCCTGTGCGACGGCACGCGCGCGATTCCGCTCGGATCCGCGGAAGATCACAAGCGGGCGCTCGACGGAGACGCAGGCCCGAACACGGGTGGCATGGGCGCCTACGCCCCGAGCTCGTTGTTCGATGCGGCCACCGAGGCGGCTGTCATGAGGGACATCGTGCAGCCGGTCCTCGACGGCATGCGCAACGAAGGCAGCGAGTTCCGCGGTTTTCTGTTCGTCGGTCTGATGTTGACGGCGGATGGCCCGAAAGTGATCGAGTTCAACGTGCGCTTTGGCGATCCCGAAGCGCAGGTGGTGCTGCCGACGATTGCCGGCGATCTGTCTGTTCTGCTGATGAGCGCGGCTGCGGGAGATCTCGGTTCGGCGCGGGTGACGACAACCGGGAATTGCCGCGTCGGCGTCGTATTGGCATCCGGTGGCTACCCGGATACCTACGACACGGGGAAAGTGATTCGCGGCCTCGAGGCCGCCGAGGCCCTTCCGGACGTGAACATTTTCCACTCGGGCACCGCAAAGCGCGGCACCGACATTGTGAGCAACGGCGGGCGTGTCCTGACGGTCGTGGCGTCTGCTGCCGACTATCGCTCAGCCATCTCGCGCGCGTATGAGGCGGTTGGTAAAATCAGTTTCGAGCACATGCACTATCGGAAAGACATTGGCGCGAAAGCCCTGACGTAGGCTAAGTACCCGATCAACCGTATCAAGATCCGGAGCGTACGCGACGGCACCCGCGCGGGGGTGGGGCCCCGCGCGAACACAAAGATGTCACCACTACAAGTTCTCATTCTCATGGGCTCGCAGAACGACGCACCCATCATGCAGGGCGCCGTCGACGTTTTGAAGGACCTTGGTATTTCGGTCGAGATGACCGTCGCATCGGCGCATCGCTCGCCCGCGCGCGTCGTGCGGTTGATTGATGAAGCGGGCAAGCGCGGTGTCGCCGTCTTCATCATTGGGGCGGGCGCTGCTGCACATCTCGCCGGTGTTGTCGCGGCCCACGTCACCAAGCCGGTAATCGGTGTGCCGATCGACTCGTCGGCTCTCAAGGGGCTCGATGCGCTCCTGTCGACCGTGCAGATGCCGCCCGGCGTTCCCGTGGCGACGATGTCCATCGGTAAGCCCGGTGCGACCAATGCCGGCGTGCTGGCTGCGCAGATTCTCGCGCTTGGCGACAAGGGCATCGCCGCGCGCCTGGAGAAGTACAAGGCGGATCTCGCAGACAAAGTGGAGAAAGCGGCGCGAGATCTCCAGGGCACCTGACCTCCTTACCCTATGAAGTACGCCATCGTCACCTTCGGCTGCCGCGTCAACCAGGCCGACTCATTTCAGATTGAAGAGCAGTTGATGGCCAACGGCGGCACGGTCTCTTCGGTTCACGACGCTGATCTCGTTGTCGTGAACACTTGCTCGGTGACCAGCGCATCCGACCAGGGTACGCGGCAGATCGTGCGGAAGATCGCGCGGGAGAACCCCGGCGCACGGATTGTTGTCACCGGTTGTTACGCGACCCGCCGGCCCGACGAGATCGCTGCGTTGCCTGGCGTCGTACAGGTCGTCCCCAACGATCGGAAGGATGCGTTCGCCGAGGCGATCGGCCTGACCACGGCGGAACGATTTGGTGGCGGGGACGGATCGTGCGGCGCGGCCATTGCGCCAGGGCTCGCTGGACGCACGGCTTACACGCTACGCGTTCAAACGGGGTGTGACGAGGAGTGTTCGTACTGCATCATCCCGACGACGCGAGGCAGGGGACGCAGCCGGCCGAAGCATGAGGTGCTTGCCGAGATCGCGCGTGTCCGTGCGGCCGGCTTCCGAGAAATTGCCCTCACCGGTGTGCACCTGGGGTCCTATGGGCGCGACCTTCCGGTACGTTCGTCGCTGCTGGATTTGCTGGAGTCGATCGAGCGCGAAACCACGGACGGAATTCGTTTCCGGATCAGCTCACTCGAGCCCATGGACTGCCCCGAGGGAATCGTGGAGCTTGCGGCCAGCTCCGGGTGCTTTGCACCGCATTTTCATCTGCCTCTCCAGCATGCGAGCAACCGCATGCTCGTCGCCATGCGCCGGCCATACACGATCGAGTATTACCGCCGCCTGGTCGACCGGCTCCGGGAACGAATCCCGCACGCCTCGATCGGGTCGGACGTCATCGTCGGATTTCCCGGAGAGACGGATGCGGACTTCGCCGAGCTCGAGGCGTACCTTCGCGAGTGCCCGCTGACTCACATCCACGTGTTTCCGTATTCAGATCGCCCGGGAACAGTGGCAACCGCGTTGCGCGAAAAGATCCACGGCTCGATCATCCGCGATCGCGCGGCGCGCATTCGCGCGGTTGGCCGGGAATTGACCGGAAGATTTCACGAGGGCCAGGATGGCGCCGTTCGCTCGGGGCTGACGATCGAGGATGGGTCCCTGGTGGTGACCGACAACTACCTGAAGCTGAGGATTGAACCCGGCCGCGCTCGCAACGAATGGATTCAAGTGCGGGTGAAGATCGAGGGCACGCAGCTTACTGGCGTTCCGATCCCGACCGAACACTGACAACTGATAACTGATTACTGATAACTGATTACTGATAACTATAAGAGCCCCGCCGCCCGTTGCGCAGGAGATTTCTGATTGCCCTCGACAATCAATTGACCGCAGGCCGCGCGGATGTCACGCCCGCGACTCTTCCTGACTGACACGGTCGCGCCCCCCTTCGCCAGAATCTCCGCAAACCGATTGACGCGCGCGTCTGCCGGCCGCTCGAACGCAATGCCAGCGGCCTCGTTCAGCGGAATCAGATTGACCTTGCAGCGGATCTTGCCAAGAAGGCCCACGAGGCGTTTCGCGTCTTCCGGCGTGTCGTTCACGCCGTTCAGCAGGACGTACTCGAAGGTGATCCGGCTTCGCCGCTTCAGCGGAAACTTACGCGCCGCATCGAGAATTTCCTTCAGGCCGTACTTGCGATTCACTGGGACGAGCGCCTCGCGCTGATCCTCGGTTGTCGCGTGCAGGGAAATCGCCAGGTTCGGCATCAGCGGTTCGGTCGCGAGCCGTTCGAGAGCCGGTAGCACACCCACCGTCGAGAGCGTCACGCGCTTGGGCGACACCGCCAGCCCGTGCGTGTCGTTGAGGATTCGGAGTGCCTTCATTGTGTTGTCGTAATTGTGCAGCGGCTCCCCCATGCCCATAAGGACGATGTTGAACCTGGAGTCGCGCAGATCGAGCGCACCCGCCAGGACGCGAACCTGCCCGGCGATTTCGCCGGCGTCAAGGTTGCGCAGGAGGCCCATCTTGCCGGTGAGGCAAAACCCGCATTTCATCGCGCAGCCGACCTGCGTCGATACGCAGAACGTCTGGGCGGGAGTGTCTGGTATGAACACCGACTCGATTCGGCGTCCGTCCTCCAACTCGAGCAGAAACTTGGTCGTGCCGTCGGTGGATGTTTCGCGTTGAACGACCTTCGGTGTCGAGATCCGGAACTGTCCAGGCAGATCGGCACGAAGGGCGCGTGAGAGATCGGTCATCCGCTCGAAGTCGGTGACGCCCTTCGAATGGATCCACGAGTAGATCTGGCGCGCGTGGAATCGCGGGTGGCCGCGATGCTGCAGCGCTTCTTCCATCTCGGCAAGATCCATCGCGCCGAGATCGAGAAGATCGCGTCCCGCTAAGCCGTTCCGAACGTTGGGCATGGCAAGGTTCTATCGCCTCGATTGTACTCGTGTTAAGATCGCTTCAGCTCGCTCTCAACCCTTTCTTCTCCAGCGGTTTGCACGGCGTTATTGCCAACTCCATGATTGTTCGCGACGCACTCGATAACGGGATTCGTCTTGTGACCGAATCGATGGGACATGTACGTTCCGTCAGCCTGGGTGTGTGGCTCACGCGTGGGTCTCGCCACGAGACGGACGAAGACAGCGGCATCGCGCACTTCGTCGAACACATGTTGTTCAAGGGAACCGCGACGCGCAGCGCGGAGGACATCGCACAGGCGGTCGATTCCATCGGCGGCCAGCTCGACGCCTTCACCGCGAAGGAGTACGCGAGTTACTACGTGAAGGTACTCGATCAGCACCTGCCGTTGGCGGTCGACATTCTTTCAGACATCGTTCTCAGGCCCGCCTTCAACGACGTCGATATCGAACGGGAAAAGAAAGTCATCCTCGAAGAAATCAAGATGGTGGAGGACACTCCCGACGATCTCGTGCACGAGCTGTTCACGCAGGCGTTCTGGGAAGGGCACCCGCTCGGCCGACCGATCCTCGGCACCAAGGACAGCGTCGAAGGGTTTACACAGGCGCGGCTGCGCGATCATTTCCGCGGCGCTTACGCGGCGGAAAATGTGATTATTTCGGCGGCCGGCAATCTCGAGCACGGCGCGCTGCGCGAGGCGCTCGAGAAGGCGTTCGGCGAGATGCCGTCGGCTGGGCGGAAGGAGAGCTGGACGCCCCCGGCGGTGATTCCGAAAGTCGTCATTCGATCGAAAGAGCTCGAGCAAAGCCACATTTGTCTCGGCGCCAGCAGCTACCCGCAGAACCACGACGCCCGCTACGCCAGCTACGTGTTGAACACGATGCTCGGCGGGTCGATGAGCTCGCGGCTGTTTCAGAACATCCGCGAAAAGCGAGGGCTGGCCTATTCGGTGTTCTCGGGCATCAATGCGTATCGCGATGCCGGATCGCTCACGGTCTACGCTGGGTGCGCGAACGAGGCGGTTGGCGAAGTCATCGACCTTGTCGTCGAGGAAATGAAAGTCATCAAGCAGACGCCGGTGGCGGACAGCGAGTTGCGGCGCGCGAAGGATCATCTGAAGGGCAGCGTGATGCTGAGCCTCGAGAACACGGCGAGCCGTATGTCGCACCTGGCGCGGCAGGAGATCTATTTTGACCGACAGTTCAGCCTCGACGAGACGCTCGAAGGCATCGAACGCGTGACGCCGGCCGACACCCAGCGCGTGGCGCACGAGTTGTTCTCGAACGGTTCGCTGGCGGCCACGGTGCTCGGGCAGGTGAACGGATTGGAGCTGCCGCGCGAGCGGCTGAACCTGAACTAGACGATCGACGATGGACGAATGATCCCACGCTACACCCACCCCGACATGGGGCGCATCTGGAGCGAAGAGCGAAGGTTCGAGACCTGGCTGCAGGTCGAAATTGCGGCTGCCGAGGCGATGGCCGAGGCCGGCATCATCCCGCAGGATGCCGCGCGGGACATCCGCGAGCGCGCCAAGTTCGATGTCGCCCGCATCAACGCGATTGAAGAAATCACCCAGCACGACGTCATCGCCTTTACTACGGCCGTTGCCGAGCATGTCGGCCCTTCGGCCCGCTGGCTGCATTTCGGTCTCACATCGTCAGACGTCGTCGATACGGCGCAAGCGCTGCAGATGCGCGAGGCGAGCGACCTGCTCCTGAAGGACATCGACGCGCTGATGGACACAGTGCGCCAGCGCGCCCAGGAGCACCGCGGCACGCCGATGATCGGGCGCACCCACGGCGTTCATGCCGAGCCGATGACCTTCGGCCTGAAGCTGGCGCTGTGGTACGCAGAGCTGCAGCGCGACTCAGACCGGATTGCGCGGGCCCGGGCGGGAATTTCGGTGGGAAAAATCTCCGGAGCCGTCGGCACGTTCGCGCATCTCGACCCTTCGATCGAGGCGAGGATCTGTCAGAAACTCGGCTTGGAGCCGGCCCCGGTGTCGTCGCAGGTGATTCAGCGCGACCGGCATGCCGAGTTGATGACGGCCGTGGCCATTACCGGCGCCTCACTGGAGAAATTCGCGCTCGAAGTACGCGGGCTTCAGAAGACCGAGATTGGCGAGGTGCAGGAGCCATTCGGCAAAGGTCAGAAGGGCTCCTCGGCGATGCCGCACAAGCGCAACCCCATTGGCTGCGAGCAGATTACCGGGTTGGCCAGGCTGTTGCGGGGCAACGCGCACGCCGCCCTCGAGAACATTGCGCTCTGGCACGAACGCGACATCTCGCATTCATCGGTCGAGCGCGTCATTCTCCCGGACAGCTTCATCGCTCTCGACCACATGCTGCGTCGCTTCACCAGAATAGTGAAGGGCCTCGTCGTGCATGTCGATCGCATGCGCCAGAACCTCGAGCTGTCGCGCGGCGTGGTGTTTTCAGGAACGGTGCTGCTCGAGCTCGCGCAGCGCGGCATCTCGCGCGAGCAGGCGTACGAGTGGGTGCAACGCAACGCACTCCGCTCCTACGACGAGCAAAAGGATTTCAAAGAGCTGCTGCTCGCCGACAAGGACGTCGTGGGTGTGCTGGATGCCAAGACGGTGGAAGACGCCTTCAATTTGAAGGTCCAGTTGAAGAATGTGGACGCGGTTTTCGATCGCGTCTTCGGTGCGCCCGTCGGCGCCGGACCAAGGACCAAGAACTAAGGACCAAGGACCAATTCATGCGTGCACGCGTGTTCGTCACTCTGAAACCGTCGGTTTTCGACCCGCAGGGGAGAACCATCGTCGATGCCCTGCACTCGCTCGGCTACGGGGGCGTCGAGGACGTTCGCCAGGGCAAGTACTTCGAACTGGAGCTGGCAGCCGAGTCGAGCGACAAGGCCCGTTCACTGGCGTCCGAAGTTGCCGACAAGCTGCTGGCCAACCCGGTGATTGAAAGTTATCGCATCGAGGTCATGGACAGCCGAGATACGCAAATATGAAGTTCGCCGTCATCGTGTTCCCGGGATCGAATTGCGATCACGACGCGTTTCACGCCGTCAAGGACGTCCTGGGGCAGGGCGCTGAGTTCGTGTGGCACAAGGAAACCGACCTCCGGGGAGCCGATGTGGTCATCCTCCCGGGCGGCTTTTCGCACGGGGATTACCTGAGAACCGGCGCCATCGCGCGGTTCTCGCCCGTGATGAACGCCGTCAAGAGCTTCGCCGCAACCGGTGGGCCGGTTCTGGGTATCTGCAACGGCTTTCAGATTCTTCTCGA
Organism: Vicinamibacterales bacterium; assembly: GCA_023717525.1. Lineage (GTDB taxonomy): Bacteria > Acidobacteriota > Vicinamibacteria > Vicinamibacterales > JAMQPK01 > JAMQPK01. Next base: position 48,187 of record JAMQPK010000154.1, read on the forward strand.
GGCTGGCCTGTTGCCTGGCGCGATGCTGCGCAATCGCGACCTGAAGTTCCATTGCGAGCATGTGCACGTCCGCGTGGAACAGACCGACACGCCCTTTACGCTGGCATGCGGGCCGAAGCAGGTCTTGCGGATCCCCATCGCTCACGGTGAAGGCAATTACTTCACGTCGCAGGAAGAACTCCGGCGTCTCGAGCAGAATCGCCAGATCGTGTTTCGCTACGTGAACGCGGCGGGAGTCGTCACCGACGATGCCAATCCCAACGGCTCGCTCGAATCGATTGCCGGTATTTGCAGTGAGGGGCGGAACGTCGTGGGCCTGATGCCGCATCCCGAGCGCGCCTGCGAACTGGCGGTGGGCAGCGCGGACGGGTTAGTGATGTTCGAATCGGTCGTGTCTGCGCTTGCTCAGGGCACACTGACCGGAGCTGAGAGAGCCTCCGCATGAGCGCGTACGACAAGGCAACGCTCGATCGCCATGGATTGAACGGGGAAGAGTATCAGCGCATCGTTGGGGCGTTGAAGCGCGAGCCGACGCTCACTGAACTTGGCATCTTCTCGGTAATGTGGTCCGAGCACTGCAGCTACAAGAGCTCGCGCGTTCACCTCAGGAACCTGCCTACCACGGGTGCGCGCGTCCTGCAGGGACCTGGCGAAAATGCGGGCGCCGTCGACATCGGCAACGGGCTTGCGGCCGTCTTCAAAATCGAATCACACAATCATCCGTCTTTCATCGAGCCCTATCAGGGCGCGGCGACCGGCGTCGGCGGCATCATTCGCGACATCTTCACGATGGGCGCGCGGCCCATCGCCTTGATGAATTCGCTGCGGTTTGGCTCGCTCGACGATCCGCGCGTCCGCCGCAACATGGAGGGAGTCGTGGCCGGCATCGCCGGCTATGGCAACAGCATCGGGATTCCCACTGTTGGCGGAGAGATCGCGTTCGAGGATGGTTACGCGGGCAACCCGCTGGTGAATGTCTTCTGTCTCGGAATCGCGAGGGCCGACGAGATCATCAAGGGGATCGCGAAAGGCACCGGCAACCCGGTGTACTACGTCGGCGCCAAGACCGGCCGAGATGGGATTCACGGCGCGACAATGGCGTCGGCCGAGTTCGACGAGAAGTCAGCAGAGAAGCGGCCTGCCGTTCAGGTGGGCGATCCCTTCATGGAAAAGCTGCTGCTCGCAGCGTGTCTCGAGGTGATGCAGACCGATGCGCTCGTCGGCATCCAGGACATGGGCGCGGCGGG
>JAMQPK010000213.1 GCA_023717525.1 Vicinamibacterales bacterium
TCTGGGATCGGGTTCGCCGCGTGCTGCTGCCCAAAGATTACGTGCGATTCCGTTTGAGCGGCGAGTTCGCGACCGACGTCGCCGACGCGTCCGGCACGCTGCTGTTCGACGTCGTCCGCCGGCAGTGGTCTGGTGCGCTCATCGACGCCGTCGGCCTCGATGCGAACCTGCTGCCCCGCGTCTTCGAGTCGCCGGAAGTTTGCGGGCGCGTATCGGCATCAGGATCGACGGCCACGGGAATTGCGGAAGGCACCCCCATCGTCGCCGGTGCTGGTGATCAGGCAGCCGGCGCCGTCGGTCTCGGCATTACGCGGCCCGGCGCGGTGAGCGCGACGATCGGCACTTCCGGCGTCGTGTTCGCGGCAACCGATCGACCTGCAGTTGATCCACAGGGTCGCATCCACACGTTCTGCCATGCGATCCCCGGTCGCTGGCATGTGATGGGTGTTACGCAAGCCGCTGGTTTATCGCTGCGCTGGCTGCGCGATCAGCTCGCCACCTCTGGAGCGGCCCCGGCGTCATACGATGACCTGACGGCCGAAGCCGGCCGCGTTCCGCCCGGCGCCGACGGCGTCCTCTGGGCGCCGTATCTGATGGGCGAGCGCACGCCGTATTGCGATCCGTCGATTCGGGCGGCGTTCGTCGGACTCGCCGCCAATCACGGGCGCGGCCATCTCGTGCGCGCCGTGATGGAAGGTGTGGCATTCAGCCTGCGCGACACGTTCGCCATCTTCGACGAGTTGCGCGTTCCAGTTGAGCGCGTGCAGCTCGGCGGCGGCGGTGCGCGATCGCTTCTGTGGCGCCAGATTCAGGCAGACATTTACGGGCGCTCGGTCGAAACTGTTGCGGCAGACGAAGGGGCGGCGTCCGGTGCCGCCATTCTCGCCGCAGTTGGGACAGGTATTTTTCCAAACGTGGATGCTGCGTGCGAAGCGCTGGTTCAGACGGCCCACACGACGCAGCCAAACGCAGCCATTGCTGCGCAGATGAACGACCGTTACAGCGCATATCGCCGTGTGTATCCAGCACTTCGACTGATTCAGTATGTCTAATCCATTCGCACCGCGACCAGAAGACAAGTTCTCATTCGGCCTCTGGACGGTCGGCAATCGAGGCCGGGACCCGTTCGGCGACGTCGTCCGCCCGCCGCTGTCCCCCACCGACGCGGTGGCGATGCTGGCAGACGCAGGCGCGTGGGGAGTCAATCTTCACGACAACGATCTAGTACCGATTGATGCCACGCCCGCCGATCGCGATCGCATCGTGAAGGATTTCATTCGTGCCTGCCGGCAAGCGGGCATCGTCGTACCGATGACGACCGTGAATCTCTTTTTCGATCCTGTGTTCCGGGACGGCGCCTTCACTGCGAACGACGATCGCGTTCGCGCGTACGCGGTGCAGAAGACGATGTGCGCGATGGATCTCGGGGCCGAGCTCGGCGCAAAGATCTTCGTGTTGTGGGGCGGGCGCGAGGGAGCCGAGACCGACGCATGCCGGCGGCCGGACGAGGCCGTCAAGCGGCTGCGCGAAGCGGTCAACTACCTCTGCGAGTACTCGCTCGATCGGAAGTACGGCTTCAAGATTGCGCTGGAGGCGAAGCCGAACGAGCCGCGCGGCGACATTTACATGCCAACCACCGGCGCCTACCTGGGCTTCATCGCAACGCTGGATCATCCGGAGATGGTCGGCGTGAATCCGGAAGTGGCGCACGAGCAGATGGCCGGCCTCAACTTCCTGCATGCCGTGGCTCAGGCGTGGGAAGCCGGCAAGCTGTTCCACATCGATCTCAACGACCAGATGCCTGGCCGCTACGATCAGGATTTCCGTTTCGGATCGGCGAACGTGAAGTCGGCGTTCTTTCTGGTGAAGTTTCTCGAGGACGTCGGCTACGACGGCCCGCGCCATTTCGACGCACATGCCTACCGCACAGAAGACTACGAAGGCGTGAGCGATTTCGCGCGCGGCTGCATGCGGACGTACTTGATCTTGCGCGAACGGGGAAAGCGGTGGAATGCCGACCCTGATGTGCGCGCGATTCTTGCCGAACTGAACAAGACGCACGCCGCGCCGTCTCTCGCGCGATATTCACCGGCGGGCCGCGATGCGCTGCTTGCGGCGCCGCTCGATCGCGTCGCGCTCGCGAAAGAACGGTTGGCCTACGAACGGCTGGATCAGCTCACAATAGAAGTGCTCCTCGGCACTCGATAGAAGGAGAAGTACCATGCGGCGAATTGGCGGCTATGCAATCGTTCTGGCCATCCTCGGGGCGATGTCGCTCCAGGGAGCGGCGCCGATCCGCGTGATGATTCTCGATGGCGAGAGCGGCGGGCCTTATCATCGTTGGCAGATCGTCACGCCCGTGCTCGAAAAGGAGTTGACCGAAACAGGCCTTTTCGATGTCGAGGTCGTGACGGCTCCGCCCGCTGGCGGCGATTTCACCAGTTTCAATCCGGACTTCGGGAAGTACCGGGCCGTCGTCTTCAACTACGACGCGCCAGACGAACGATGGTCGGCGAGCCTGAAGGCATCGTTCGAAAAGTACATGCAGAACGGCGGCGGCCTCGTCAGCGTGCACGCGGCCGACAACGCGTTCCCGAACTGGAAGGCGTTCAACGAGATGAACGGCGTCGGCGGCTGGCGCAACAGAAACGAGCAGGCCGGCCCGATGTGGTACTACAAGGACGGCAAGCTCGCTTCCGATTCGGCGCCAGGCAATGCCGGCAGCCACGGATTGCGAACGCCGTTCCTCATCACCGTGCGCAATGGCGATCACCCGATCACCAAAGGCCTTCCCAAGACGTGGATGCACCAGGGTGACGAGTTGTACGCGAAGCTTCGCGGGCCGGGAGAAAACATGACGGTGCTCGCAACCGCGTACTCGGATCCGGCGAATAACGGTACCGGCCGTGACGAACCGCAGCTGATGGTGCTGACCTACGGCAAGGGCCGCGTCTTCCATACGACGCTGGGGCACGACGCCAACGCCCTCAGCTCCGTGGATTTTGTCGCGACGTTCCAGCGTGGCACGGAATGGGCGGCAACCGGCGCGGTCACGCAGAAAGTTCCCGCGATCTTCCCGACGGCCACGGCCGTCAGCTATCGCACCGATCTCCAGGCCCTGGACCCGTTCGCGAAAAAAGGATTGAACCCGCTCGACCGCTGACGTCTATTCGTCGGATAGCACCTCGACAAGCACGAATCCTTCCTTTCGCGCGGCCACGGCCAGCCGATCGTCGAGCGTGACGACCTCGAGCGATGACGGCCGACTCTCGGCGGCGACGAAGGCCGCGGCAAGCTGAAGCGCATCAGCGGCACGCAACGAATGCACGCGCAAGAATCGCACGGCCGCTTCGCGGATCGTGTCGTTCGGATCGACCTCGTGCCATCCACCCGCAAGCTGCTTCAAGCGCTCGAAGGCATGCGTGACGGCTGATTGCTCGATCGCGCCTTCCCGTTCGAGCCTGGCAATCGCCGACGCGCATTCCACTTCGGTCGTCCACCACACCAGCATCGCCGAATCCTGTGCTGCGATGGCTTGAGCCGAATTCGTCGTCGGTTCCGCCATCAGCAACGGAACTATCGCAGATGCGTCCCAAAACCTCATCGGCCGTCTCGTCGCTCCTCGAGCAACGTTCGGACGCCAGACGCGCCCTTCTTCAAGCGCGGCGGCTTGATCTCGAACAGCGCTTTCCGGACAGCGGCCCGCGCAGGACGCACGGTACCGTCGCGGACGAGGCGGGCCAGTCGCCCATCGGGGCTCGACTCATGGACCGATTCGAGACGCGCGACCGGACGGCCCCGGTCCATGATCAGGATGGAAGACCCGCCCTTCACGCGGTCGATAAGCGCGCTCAGATTGTTTTTTGCTTCCGTAATGCTCGCCCTTTTCATAATGACTATAATAGCCTCATTGTTATGGCTCTTCAAGTCCCTTGAGGGCGTTGCGCAGATTGTCACCGAGCGATCCCATCGACGCTGCAGGCGCAGCGTCCGGCCTCGCGGCGTACTCGCGCAGCTCCGCCTGCTCCTGCTGCTCTGCCACCGCTTTCTTGCTGAGGCGAATACGTCTGCCCGCAGAATCGACCTCGAGCACCACAACCTCTACTTCGCTGCCTATCGGGAACGCTTTCAGCATGTCCATGTTGCGATCGACGCCCGTTTCGGCGAACGGCATCAGACCGGTGCGCCCGGGCGACAGGAACACGAATATTCCGAACTTCTCGTGACGCTCGACCTTGCCCGTTACGATTGCCCCGGGCACGATCGCGCCCTGCGGCGGTGTAGCCCCAGCGGCCCGCAAAGACCCCGCGTCGACAAGCGCGATGCCGATGCGCTTCTGCGCAGTGTCGACGCTCAGGATCTCGAACGCCCCGGTCAAGCCAACGGTCACCGACTTCGCCCACTCTCCGGCGCGGCCCGTCGGGGCAAACGTGGAGACGTGCGCCAACCCTTCAATGCCCGGCTCCAGCTCCACGAAGGCGCCGAAGTCCGC
>JAMQPK010000224.1 GCA_023717525.1 Vicinamibacterales bacterium
CTCCCGCACCACCCGCACCCCTCGCACCTTCCGCACCTTAGTCGAGCCTCCTGTTAATCCGCATCTTCCCGCCCCCCATGCGCCGCTTATCCACAAAACCGGGAAACGATTCGCTCACTTGAAAAATCAGCACGCCGACGAGCGCGTTGGCGCCAGCCTGGCTGAAGATGATCCCGTAGGGCGTCCACCCGTACCCCGGGTCCAGCACCGCGTACAGCCCCAGAAAGATCATCGCATGGGCGACCGTCGCTGTGAAGAAGACGAGCCCCCTCGGGAAGGGGCGCGCCACAATGAACTGTGACCCGATAATGCCCGTCAGGAACCCCACAACCGTCTTTGCCAGCCCCCCGACGCCGATCACGCTTCGCGCCGTTACAACGCCCGCAGTGACGGCGATGACCGAGCCGCCGGTCGCCGCGAGCGAGTCCTGCGCCAGGCCTGCGATCGCCCCCGCAATAAGCCCCGGCCCAGGACCACGAGTGAGCGCAATAAAGACCACCGCGACAAATACGAGGTCGAGCAGTTGGGCGCGAGGCGTCAGGAATCGCGCAAGCGTCGTCTGCAAAGCCAGGGCAATGGCAATGAAGAGCGCTATTCCCGCTGCCCTCACGATGGATCCTCGACCGCGCTGGCCTGCGCCGGCCGGGAGGTGACGACCAACACTTCTTCCAGACGGCTGAAGTCTACCGTCGGACGGACGTGAATCACTTTATACAGACCATTGCCCTTGTCGACACTTTCGATCGTCCCGATGACGAATCCCCTTGGGTAAATGCCGTCGATGCCCGAGGTGACGACGACGTCGCCAACCTTCACATCGGCGACGCCCGACACGTAGTTCATCCGCATCAACTCTTCGCCGGCACCGACGACCACGCCCTGGGCCCGTGAACGTACAACGAGCGCGCCCGCGCCGGCGTTGCGATCGACCAGCAGCTGGACCTTCGACGCATGCGCCGTCGGCGTCACCACGCGGCCAACCACACCGGTCGGCGCGATGACCGCCATGTTGAGGCGCACGCCGGAACTCGTGCCCCTGTCGATCGTGACGGTGCGTGAATCGGGGCTCGCGCCGGCGCCAATGACATTGGTCGGTACGGTGTCGATGCCGATCTGGTGCTGGAACCCCAGTAGCCGCTCGAGCTGGCGGGTCCGCTCGGCGGACTCATGCTCCTGCTGGAACCTCACCTGAATTTCTCCGAGTTCCTGCCGCAACCTCGCGTTCTCGGCGCGCACGCCCCGAAGGTCCACATAGCCGCTCCACGCGTTCCGGATGCTGCCGGTCATACCGGCCGCCCCGCGCTGTATTTCCGCGAACACACCGAAGGTGACGACCTCGAGCAGGGGCACTCCGGAGCGCGAGTTCACTTGCGCGGAAATCAGAATGATGTGTCCGAGCATCACGGCGATGAACAGGACGGCGGTGCGCTGGCGAATATCGGCGAGGGCCATGTGGTGCTTCGCTGTCTTAGTCGATAGAAATCTTCCTCAGCAGGTTGAAGTCGGACAACATCTTGCCCGCGCCCAGCACGACCGACGACAGCGGATCCTCGGCCATCGCGAGCGGAAGCCCAGTCTCTTCCCTGAGCCGCTTGTCGAGATTTTTCAGCATCGATCCGCCGCCGGTCAGCACGATGCCGCGGTCGACGATATCGGCCGACAACTCCGGAGGCGTGCGCTCGAGCGCAACACGCACGGCATCGACAATCACGTTCACGGTTTCGGTGAGCGCCTCGCGGATCTCCTCGTCCGAAATCGTGATGGTCTTCGGTACGCCCTCGATCAAGTGACGGCCCTTGATCTCCATCGTCATGCGTTCTTCAAGGGGGAAGGCCGAACCGATTTCGATCTTGATCGCCTCGGCGGTGCGCTCGCCGATCAGCAAGTTGTACGTCTTGCGGATGTACTGGATAATCGCTTCGTCCATCTCGTTGCCCGCCACGCGCACGGCCTTGCTGTACACGATGCCGGCCAATGAAATGACGGCGATGTCGGTGGTGCCGCCGCCGATGTCGACAATCATGTTGCCAGACGGTTCCGTAATGGGCATGCCCGCGCCAATCGCCGCGGCCATCGCTTCCTCGACCAGGTGCACCTCGCTCGCCTTCGCGCGATAGGCGCTGTCTTTCACCGCCCGCTTCTCGACCTGCGTAATCTCCGACGGCACGCCGATGACGATGCGCGGCCTGACCCAGACGTTCCGGTTATGCGCCTTCTTGATGAAGTACGTCAACATCTTCTCGGTGACTTCGAAGTCGGCGATGACGCCGTCCTTCATCGGCTTGATGGCGACGATGTTGCCCGGCGTGCGGCCGAGCATTTCCTTCGCGTCGCGCCCGACCGCCTCGACGCGGCCGTTCAGCTTGTTGATGGCCACAATCGACGGCTCATTCACGACAATGCCCTTCCCCCGCGCATAGACGCAGGTGTTGGCGGTGCCGAGGTCGATGGCCAGATCACTCGAGAAGAGAGAAAACACCGAGCGAAGACTCACGTGGACTCCTTAATAGTTTCTAGTTGCGCGTAGCCAGCAGCACGCCGTTCTTGCCGCCATCCTTCACGCGATACATGGCCATATCCGCGGCCTTGATCAACTCTTCGGCCGTGGTCGCCACCTCGGGCAGCGCCGCGACGCCCACAGACGCGGTCAGGCGATAGTTGATGCCTTCGCCGGCGAGGAACGAATGGCTGGACACACGTTCACGAATACGTTCTGCGACAGCGATGGCCCCTTCGCTGCCGGTTTCGGGCAGCACGACGGCAAACTCGTCGCCGCCGAAGCGCGCGCACATGTCCGTCTCGCGGGCGCACCCGCGAATGACGGCTGCGGCTTCCACCAGCGCGCGGCTGCCACACAGATGCCCGTGCTTGTCGTTCACGCCCTTGAAGCCGTCGAGGTCGATGAAGAGCAACGACAACGGACGGCTGCTGCGAGATGCGCGCTTCGACTCGCGGCGCAGCACCTGATTCAAGTACCGTGAGTTATACAGGCTCGTGAGATCGTCGGTGACAGACAGTGCCTCTGCGCGCTGCAGATGCATCGTCGTGTCAATCGCCAGCGCGGGCGCCTCGAGAACGACGCGCAGCGACGACAACACACTCGCAGGCAGCTCTGGCGCGGTCGAGGCCGGCGTGGGATCGAGCGCAATCAACGCACCGATCGTGCGCGCGCGGCATCGCAGCGGAAATGCGGCGATGGCGACAGGCGGTCCGCCCGGGAGGCGGCGATCGGTCTCGAGGTTGGCGCTCATGAATTCTTCATTGTGATCGGTCACCCAGCGAGCTACGCGCTCCAGCCCCTCAGCAAACGGTCGACAGTCTCCGCGCTCGGCGATCACATTGATCTGTCGTGAGCCATCGTCGACCGCAACCGCCAAGTGCCGAGTCGAAAACCACACTTCGGCGTACGCCAGCAGGGCGTCTGCCACCGTCGGCGGTTCAACGGTTGCATTGACCGACCGGATCAGCTCGACAAGCGTGTCGCGGCGGTTCAGCCAGTCGTGCAGGACGTCGGCCCCTTGGCGAAGACGGGCGGCCAAATCTGCCTGAGCGCCGCGCGGGGCGGCTGGGTTAGTGCGCGGTGCTCCCGGCATCGTCAGTTTGGAGTCAAACTCCCGTAAGTGCTTCTATCCAACGTAAATATTAGCACACGCGCGATCGGCGCCCGGGCCCAAAAACCCGTCTTTTCACTAACTTGCGGCGTCCTATTGCATGACATACGATAGTCAGCTCGTTCTCTCTCGCTACTTATCGGCCCAAAGCGGCTTTTACTGAGGGGTTTGCCACGAAATGACCATGCTCGATACGATGCGGCGTCACAAGAACATCCTGAAGTGGACGCTGGCCCTCGTCGTCCTCGCGTTTGTCCTGCTGTATATCCCCAGCTTCCTCAATACCGGGGCCACCACGGGGGGAGCCCTGACGGCCGACCATCTGGCGTCGGTCGACGGCAGGCCTATCACCGTGGCCGATTTCCGGCGCCGCTACCAGGCGCAGGTGAGCGCCTACCGCTCGTCATATGGCGGCAACCTCACCGACGCGCTGCTCCAGCAGATGCAGGTACCCCAGCAGGTGCTCCAGCAGATGATTCAGGAGCACGCCGAGCTGACCGAGGCCGAGCGACAGGGCGTTGCCGTCGGCGATGCCGAAGTGCGCGCCCAGATCATCGCGATTCCCGGGCTGCAGGAGAACGGCCATTTCATCGGAGAGGAGCGGTATCGACAGCTCCTGCGGTCGCAGGATCCGCCGATGACGCCCGCCGATTTCGAGCGGAACGTGCGGCAGAGCCTCGTGCTCGACAAGTTCCGCGCGGGTCTCACCGAGTGGATGGCGATCTCGGAGACAGATCTCGAGCGCGAATACAAGAAGCGGAACGAGAAGGTCACGCTCGATGTGGTGGCGATTCTCGCCGACAACTTCAAGAACCAGGTGAAGGCGAGCGACGCGGAGATCGCTGCGCACTACGAGGCGCACAAGGAGAACTACCGCGTGCCCGCGCAGCGCAAGATCAAGTTCGTCCGTATCAGCACGGGCGAGATCGCGGCGAAACTCAAGATCGCGAAGGCCGACGTCGACACGTACTACAACGAACACCTTGGCCAGTACACGACGCCGGAACAGATGCGCGCCAGCCACATTCTGCTGAAGACCGAAGGTAAGGTCGACGCGGACGTGCGGGCGAAAGCGGAGCAGGTGCTGAAGGAAGCCAAGGCGCCCGGCGCGGATTTCGCCGCTCTGGCGAAGAAGTACTCAGAAGACGATTCGAACGCGGCCCAAGGCGGCGACCTCGATTATTTCTCACGCGGACGGATGGTGCCGGAGTTCGAGAACGCGGCGTTCGCGCTTGCCGCCGGCGAGACGAGCGACCTCGTCAAGACGCCGTTCGGATATCACATCATCAAGTCCACCGATCGGAAGCCCGCGATTGTGCGGGCGACGAGCGATCCCGAGGTCTACAAGGAAATTGAAGCACAAGTGACGCGGCAGCAGGCCGAGATACAGACCGCCGAGCAGGTGAGTGCGTTGGCGGCCGAAGCAACGACTCCCGCCGCGCTCGACAAGGCGGCGGCGTCTCGCGGATTGAAGGTTGAAGAGTCGGACTTTTTCTCGCGCGACGGGATGATCGCGTCGCTTGGTCCGCAGTCGCCGGCGGCGCAGGTGGCGTTTGACCTCGAAGACAACAAAGTCAGCGAACCGATTCCCGGACCCACGGGTCAGACGATCTTTTATGTGTCCGCGAAACGGGAGCCCTTCATCCCGAAGCTCGACGAGGTGCGCAGCAAGGTTCGAGACGACTTCATTCAGGAACGCGCCGTCGCGCTTGCGAAACAGAAGGCCGACTCGCTCGCGGCGCAGTTGAAGACCGCTCCGAACTATCAGGCTGCCGCCAAAGCTGCAGGGCTGGAAGCCGTGACCACCCAGCCGCTCGCGCGCGATGGGGTGATCCCGAACATCGGCAAGAGCCCCGAGATTGACAAAGTCGCGTTTTCGCTGCCGGTCGGCGGGGTCAGCGATGCGATTACGACTCCACAGGGAGCGGCGATTATCAGGATTGCAACCAGGCCGGACATCAGTCCCGCGGATTACGCGATGGCGAAGGACAAATTCCGCGCGGAGGTCCTGAATGAACGACGCATGCGCTTCTATCAGACCTACATGGAGAAAGCGCGCGTGAAGATGAAGATCGACGTCAATCAGGACGCCTTGAAGCGGGCGCTGGGAGTGTAGTACGTGGGATAACGCGGGAAAGCGTAGGACAACGTAGGGGGGAATTCACCCACGCTTTCCCACGTTCTCCTACGCTCTCCTACGTTCTCCTACACTCCTACCGAATGAATCCTGTCGGCATCAGGGCGAGCGGCTCGCCGGATCTGAACAGTCGCGCAGGGGCTGTCAGCACTCCGAGCGCGTGTCGATCGCTGGCGCGCAGGAACGCCGCAAGCAGCTGCATTTCGCTGTCGCCAGATCCGCTCAACTGTTCCCCGAGAAGCTCGAACAACGTCCTGCGGGGCGGATAGTTCACGAGTTCGACTTCGGTCCCTGCGGCAATCCCGGCCTTCTCCTTGACGAGCTGGACGGCTCGATCGAGCCCGCCAAGCGCGTCGACCAATCCATTCTGGCGCGCCTGCGCGCCGGTCCACACCCGCCCTCTCCCCAGTTCGTCGACGCGGGCTACCGGCATCTTTCGCGCCGTCGCGACTTTCTGAAGCCATTGGTCGTAGAACGAGCGCAGCTCCTCACGCAATTTTGCGCGCTCGCCGTCGGTGAACGGCCTGACCGGCGACTCCATTTCGGCGTTCCTTCCAATGCTCACCGACTCAATGTTCGCGCCAAGTTTCTTGTAGGTGCCGCCGGTGATGAATTTTCCACCGAAAATTCCGATCGAGCCCGTCAGGGTCGCCGGCTGCGCGACGATCTGCGGCGCCGCCATCGCGAGGTAGTACCCGCCAGAGGCGGCGAGATCCGACATCGACGCGACGACTGGCCGGCTGGGTTTCTGATCGCGCGTGATGGCGAGTTCGCGCCAGATCACGTCGGACGCCGTACTCGATCCGCCGGGGCTGTCGATACGCAACACGATTCCTTGCACGCTGCTGTCGTTTCTCACCGCGCGAATCGACTTCAGGAGGGCCGTCGACCCGACGATGTCTCCGTTCAACGGGTCGTATCCGCCTTTGCCCGACGCGATCACGCCCGACATGTGGATGACGGCGATGCGCGGAGCGCCGCGTGCCGCGCGAGGCCGGCCGCGCGCGTAGTCGTCGCCTTCGATCGTGTTCTTCGCCGTTGCTCCGAGATCGCCGAGTTGATCTTCGTACGCCAGTTTGTCGACCAATCCCAGCTTCAGCGCCTGGTCGGGCAGGAATGGCCCCGCGTCGACGAGGGCCCTGATGTCTTCCTCGCGCTTTTTCCGGCCCTCGGCGATGCCGCGGACGAGCTGATCGAACATGTCGCGGTTCAGCGACTCGGTCATCTCGCGGTGCGGCGCTGTGAAGCCGGTCTCCGTCAGCTGGTTGACGGCGGTCTTGTATTCACCGATGCGTTCGAAGTCGGCTTGCGCGCCAATCTTGTCGAACGTGCCACGGAGAAAGACTTCGTACGACGCGAGCCCTTTTACATCGAGCGGGCTCGTCGGCAACATCACAATCCGATCGGCAGCCGTCGCCAGGTAGTACTCGCGATCGCCGCCGTATTCGAGATAGGCCGTCACCGGCTTGCGGGACTTGCGAAAATCGATCACCGCGTCGCGAATTTCCTGAATCTTCGCCCAGTACGGAGACTCGAAGCCGGTAGGCACGATCAATACGGAGTCGATACGGGCGTCGGTCCTGGCGCGCTGCAGTGCGTCGACGTAGCCGCGGACGGTTTGCGGGCGCACGCCGCCGGTGATCTGGCCGAAGACGTCGTTCGGAGGCGCTTCGACGAGGGTGCCGCCGATGCGGAGGATGAGCGTGGAGTGATCGGCTATGCGGGGCCCTCGGGCGATCAGCATCCAACCCGCGAAGATGCCGAGGAATCCGACGACGACGAAGATAACGATGAGGGTTGCGAAAAACTTGAACAGCCGGCTCTTGGCCACGTGGAGCCTCCTCGGGGGAAGTTCTCAGTTAGTTCTCAGTTGTCAGTTCTCAGTAATCAGTTTCCAAGTTATCGGTTCGGCAGGTGCACTAGCCACATGACGACTGAAAACTGACAACTGATGACTGAAAACTGCTACAAGCCGAGTATACGCTCGCGACCGGTGACGACTTGTGACCGTGGGGTATACTGTCGGTTCCCTGCCGGCGAGTTTTTCGCGCCCTCTCGAGCGGAAGTGGCGGAACTGGCAGACGCGCTAGCCTCAGGAGCTAGTGGGAGCAATCCCATCGGGGTTCAAATCCCCGCTTCCGCACCAGCCTTCGCTCAACACCAGGCTCATTGGCGTGAGCTGCGGCTGGCAAACCAGCGAAGGTGCAAGATTTCCAGCCTGCCTCGTTCTAAGGGCAGGAGGATGTATGAACTACCGTTTCGCCTGTCTGATGGCTGCGGGCCTCGCGCTTGCCGCCAGTCCGCACGCTGAGATCTCGGCTTCACCGCAAAGTCATTCAGTCCCAGTTGGGGATGTCGACATCATTGTCGACGGCGCTCGTCAACCACGTTATGCACATGAGGGGCGCTGGTACGTCGAAGCGCGGAAGAGGCGGGAATACGCCATTCGACTGCACAACCCCTACCCCGTCCGTGTGGCCGTTGCTCTGTCGGTCGACGGGCTCAACACCATCGATGCGCGCGAGACGACCGCGGCCGAGGCCCGCAAATGGGTGCTCGGCCCATACGAGACCGTCACCATCAGCGGGTGGCAGACGAGCCAGCTCGAGGCGCGCCGCTTCGAATTCACAACCGAGGCGCGCTCGTACGGTCAGGCGCTCGGCAAGACCGCCAACCTGGGCGTGATCTCTGCTGTCTTCTTCAAGGAGCGCGTGCCTGCCATCATGCAGGAAACGTCGACGGATGAGAGGGGTCGCCAGAGGGCAGCCCCGCCGTCATCGGCGCCACAGGAGCAAGGGGCAGCGTCGGCCGAGGCCAAGAGGGCCGACGCCGAGTTCGCTGCCACCGGCATGGGCCGCCGGACCGGCCACGCCGTTACCCAGGTGTGGCTGAACCTTGAAGACACACCTGCGCAGACGGTGAACATCCGCTACGAATTCCGTCCGCAGCTCGTCAGGCTCGGCATCCTGCCTCCCGTTCCCACAGCCGATCCACTGCAGCGTCGTGAGCGCGCGCGCGGCTTCGAGCCGGGGTTCTCCCCTGAACCACCGCCCCAACCGTGAGCGTGATGCGTCTGGGACTGGGTGCCTGATGCACCCAGTCGTTCGTAAGGCTTCAATCTGTACCAACCGATAATCTCGTCACCGTGAGTCGTTCGCACCCGACGCTGCCGACGCGCGATGTCCAGGCCACTGCGTCGTTCCTGGAAAAGACGCTCGGCTACGCGCGCGTTACTCAGCCAGCCAACAGCCTAGTCGAAGCCGTGTGGCTCAATATTCAGAATGGGCAGCAGATACAGGTCGTGTTTGCGGAAGGCTTCACAGTCTCACGCTTTGACGGCGAGGTTGGCCACATCGCGGTCTTTCATCCGGCTGCGGAGTTCGCAGAATTGAAGCGGCGGCTCGAACGGCTTGGTGCGAAGGTCTTCGAACCAGAGCGTCCGTCCCGGTTCGCACGGTTCTTCTTCCGCGAGCCCGTGAACGGTTACGTGTTTGAAGTCTTCGCGAGCCACTTCGATCACTAGAACATCATCGGCACTTGCCTGTAATCACCCCAGCTGCTTTGGCTTGGTGGAATCCCCCGCTTCCGCACCAGCGGTGGGTGGCCTTCTTGCTCTTCAATCGAGTCCGATTTTCTTGTCTTGCCCGGACGGAGAATTCCATTCGTCCCGAAACCGACGAAACAATACAATGCCCAATACAAGCCGTGTTGACGCGATGTGCGAGCGTACTCGTGTGGGCATTTCTGCTAGGCCGGACAGTGGCCGCGCAGGTGCCAGCGAAAGTGGACTTTGCTCGTGATGTCCAGCCGATCTTAAGGCAGCACTGCATCGAATGCCACGGCCCGTCCCAGCAGATGAGGGGACTGCGGCTGGACCGTCGCCGTGACGCCTTGCCGAACAGAGTCGGCGCCAATGGATCCCGCATTATCCCAGGAAACAGTTCGGCGAGTTCCCTCTACCGGCGGTTGACCGGAAATGAATCCGGATCGCAAATGCCGCCGGACGCACCATTGCCTCAGGAGCAAGTCAGCATCATCAAAACGTGGATCGATCAAGGTGCTGAGTGGCCGGACGTGCTGTCAGGCGAGACTGTCACATCGCAGCCCGATCTGGCAGTCGTCAAGATGATGCACGCTCTTCGAAACGGCAATCGTCAAGAATTCAATCGCGCGTTGCGGGACAATCCAAAGTCGGTGAATGGCAAAGGGCAAGGCGGCTGGACGCCGATCATGTTCGCAGCCCTCTACGGTGACGCGGAAGACGTCAAGCTTCTGTTGGCGCAGGGCGCGGACCCGAATGCACAGAATGACGGGGGTGGAACTTCGCTCATGTATGCGATCGAGGACGCGGAGAAGATCCGGCTGTTGCTCGATCGCGGCGCCGAGGCAAATGCCCGCTCGGGCGAGGGCCGCACCGCCCTGCTGATTGCCGTCGGTCGCGCTGGATCGAACGCGGTGGTACAGCTCCTTCTGGAGAGGGGAGCAAGTGCTTCGGCGCGGCTTCCGGATGGTCGGGGCGCGCTGCAGCTGGCCGTTGCTGCTCGTGATGCCTCCCTCCTGCGACTGCTCCTGGATCACGGAGCTGGCCGGGCACCACTGCCCCTCGCCAATGCGCTGCTGGCTGGCTGCACCGACTGTTTTGACATGCTGCTCCCGCTAGCGGAGCCGAGCTCTCTGAACAGCGCTCTCACTGCCGCCACCCGGTTGGGCGACCTCCAGACCATAAAGATCCTCCTTACGCGGGGCGCAAAACCCGACCCGAACATCCTGCAAACCGTGGCACTTTCCACGAACGCGATTCCCGTGGACATTATCGAGACGCTGATCGGTGCAGGCGCCAGGACCGATGCCAAAACCTCTATCGGCACCATTCTCGATTTTGCGAAGAGGCAGGGAAACACAGCCCTGGTGGACGCGCTGAGCCGAGCTGGCGTCAGCGATCAAGGCTCTGTTCCTTCGCCGCCGAAGCCCAAGCCGTCAGGCTCTGTTCGCGGCGCGCTCGACAGGAGCCTGCCCCTGTTGCAGCGAGCCGACGTCGCATTCATGCAGAGAGCGGGATGCGTGTCCTGCCACAACAATTCGCTGACCGCCATGACCGTGGCAGC
>JAMQPK010000081.1 GCA_023717525.1 Vicinamibacterales bacterium
TCGGGTGCACGAGTTGCGACAGAAGCAGCGTCACGAGCGCGAAGCCGATCGCGACGAGCAGGAAGATGAAGATGGGAATGTACGAGTTGAGCATGTCGTCGGAAGCCCGGGACAGTGGGAAACGCGTGTTTATAACACGCGGATGAAGAGAGCGTCAAGAAACGCAAACCTAAGATCTACAAGGGTTTTCCTCGCTTGACGGCCTGATCAGCCGCCACCTATACTGGCTCTGAAAGCCCCTATGAAAGTCCGCCTGCGGTTTCTGACTCCGTTGGCCGCAGTCATTGCGGTTCCTTTACTGATACACGCGCAACAGCCTGCACCGGCCGAACCCCCGCCACCCAAGGCCGGCCAGCCATCGTTCCGGACGGCCGTCGACGTCGTCTCGATGAACGTCACCGTCACGGACAGCACGAATCACTACGTCACGGATTTGACGGAGAACGATTTTGAAATTTTTGAGGACGGCGTCAAGCAGGACCTGACCCTTTTCAACCGCAGCAACCTCCCCGTGGCGCTATCGCTGCTAATCGACACCAGCTCAAGCATGGAAGACCGGATGGCGACGGCGCAGGACGCCGCGATCGGTTTCGTTCGAAAGCTGCGGCCAACTGACCTCGGCGAGGTCATTGGCTTCGACAGCCGGGCGGAAGTGCTGCAGAAGTTCACGAACAGCCCCGCCGAGCTCGAGCTGGCGATTCGGAAGACGGTCGCCGGCGGATCAACGTCGCTGAACAACGCCCTCTACATCTCGCTGAAGGGTTTGAAGAAGGTTCCGACGAAAAGCGAGGACGAGGTCCGCCGCCAGGCGATCGTCCTGCTCTCGGATGGCGAAGATACGTCGAGCCTCGTGTCCTTCGATGACGTGCTGGACCTCGCTCGACGATCGGAGACGGCAGTGTATGCAATCGGCCTGATGTCGAATGAGCCGAGCCAGTCGCGAGGATTCCGCGAGGCCACCTACGCGCTGCGCCAGCTCACCACCGATACCGGTGGCCGGGCGTTCTTCCCCTCCGACATCAAGAGCCTCGCCTCGGTGTACGGGCAGATTTACGACGAGCTGTCGAGCCAGTACACCATCGGCTACACCTCGAAGAATCCCAGGCGTGATGGCGCGTGGCGCCGCCTGGTCGTCCGTGTGGGCCGGCCGAGCGTGCAGGCGCGAACCAAGCAGGGTTACTTCGCGCCAGTCCGGTAGATGAACACCGTTCCTCTCATCCTTTACGTCGTGGCGGGTGTCGCATACGCCGTGCAGTTCACCCGCCGCAGCCTCAGCGCCAGCCGCGTCGCCAGCACTCTGCTGATTCTCGCCGCGTTCGCGCACACCTTCATCATCGGCATGGAGACGATGAGAGCCGGCCATGTGCCGTTTGCCAGCACGACGTCGGCCATTTCGACGTTTGTCTGGCTGTTGGCGCTGTCTTACCTGTACATCGAGCTCACGACGGCTGAACGCTCCATGGGTGTGTTCATCCTGCCGCTGCTGGTTGCGCTCCAGGCGATCCCTGCCGCAAGGCCGATGCTCGAAGCACGGTCCCCGCTGCTCGAAAGTCCCTGGTTCGGCGTGCACGTCTCCTCCCTGCTCTTTGCGTATGCGAGCTTTGCGTTGGCGTGCATGTTGGGAGTGACGTACGTACTGCAGTTCAAGGAAATCAAGGCAAAGCATCTCGGGTTCTTCTACGCGCGGCTGCCGTCATTGAACGTGCTCGACGAAATGAACCTGCGCGCCGTGAAGATCGGCTGGCTCTTCCTGACGGTCGGCTTGATCACTGGCGCGATCTGGGGATCGCAGATTCAGCCGTCGGGAGACCCGCGCATGCAATCGATGTCACTCGGCGATCCGAAGATCTTCGTGGCCGTGGTCTGCTGGGCGCTCTATTCGTTCGAGATCTACGCACAACGCGCCATCGGCTGGCGCGGAAGGCGTGCCGCCTGGCTGTCGGCCGTCGGCTTCGGCATCGTGTTGTTGAATTTCGTGCCCGTCAGCTACTTTTTCACGACGAGCCACAACTTTTAATGCAGCTACTGCTCGTAGGCGTAAGCCATCGCACGGCGCCCGTCGAATTGCGCGAGCGGCTCGACTTCTCCGCTCGTGGTGTCGATCGCGCCCTCGTCGCCCTGGCTGGTGCGCCGGCGCATCACGAGGCAGCCATTGTCTCCACGTGCAACCGTGTGGAGTTGTACGTCGCGTGCGACGATGCGGCGCCCGCGCAAGTGGCGGTTCATCACTTTCTCTCCGACTTCCACGGCATCCCGGGCGATCAACTCGCCCCCCATCTTTACGCCAAGGTCGGTCCGGACGCGGCTCAACACTTGTTCCGCGTCGCCGCCGGGCTCGACTCGCTCGTCATGGGCGAGCCGCAGGTGCTCGGACAGGTAAAAGACGCCTTCAGCCTGGCGTCGCAGCTGGGCTGCACTGGCCCGCTCCTGAACAAGCTCTTCCACTCGGCGTTTACGACCGGGAAGCGCGTGCGGTCGGAGACAACGCTGTCGGCCGGCGCGGTCTCGGTCAGCTATGCGGCGGTCGCCCTTGCGAAAAAGATTTTCGGCAACCTGAAGGGCCGCACGGTGCTGGTGCTCGGCGCCGGCGAGATGGGGAAACTGACCGCCATTCACATGAAGTCGCAGGGCATCGGCCGGTTGATCATCACGAGCCGCACTGCGGCACACGCCGCCGCGCTGGCGCAGACGATCGAGGGCACCGCCATGCCGTGGGAATCGTTGAGCGAGAGCCTCGCGGAAGCCGACATCTTGATCACGGCGACCGGATCCACGGTGCCGATCGTGTCACGAACGATGATCGAGCAAATCATGAAGGCAGGGAGGCAACGGCCCCTGTTCATCATCGACATCGCCGTCCCTCGCGATGTGGAGGCGAGCGCCGGCGATCTCGAGCAGGTCTTTCTGTACAACATCGACGACCTGCAAGCCGTCGTCCAGGAGAATCTCTCGAAGCGCGGGACCGAAGCGTCGCAGGCCGAGACCATCGTCGTGGAGGAGGTCGACCGGTTCATCGGATGGCTGAACTCGCGAGGAGCGGTGCCGACGGTCGTTGCGTTGCGCCAGCGGTTCGAGGGGATTCGCCAGGCCGAGATGCGGCGGCTGGAGCCGAAGCTCGCCGGTCTTCCGCCGGAGGCGCGTGCCCGTGTTGACGAAATCACTCGCCTGATCGTCGAGAAGCTGCTGATCAACCCAACCGAACAGCTGAAGGCAATCTCGGACGCAGACACCGTTGCAGCCTACAGTGACGCCCTGAACCGGCTCTTCGGCCTGACGGCGGAAGATGCAAGCGAGGAATCCACGCTGACGGGCCGCCGGTGAAAATCCTTCGCCTTGGTACCCGCGGCAGTCAGCTTGCCCTCTATCAGGCGCGGCTGGTCGCGAAGAAGATCAAGTCGGCGGGCGGCCCGGATTGCCAGATCGTCATCATCAGAACTTCCGGCGATCAGCTTCAGGAGCGGCCCCTGTCGGAGGTCGGCGGCAAGGGGCTCTTCGTCAAGGAAATTGAAGATGCCCTTCTCCGGGCTGACATCGATCTCGCCGTTCACAGCAGTAAAGACATGTCGGCCGTGCTGCCCGATGGACTCGACATCGGCGCGGTGCTTCGCCGCGTCGACCCGGCCGATGTCGCCGTCCTGCCTGCGGGAAAGCACAAGGGGCGAATCACCATCGAGGCGCTCGCGAAGACGGTCGGGAGAAGCGGGCGGATCGGGACCGGCAGCGCACGCCGCATCGCGCAACTCGCGCCGCTGTTTCCAGGAGCGGTGTTTCACAACGTTCGGGGAAACGTCGAGACGCGGCTTCGCAAACTCGACGCCGGCGAATACGATGTGCTGGTACTCGCGGCCGCGGGACTGCACCGGCTTGGCTACGGGTCGCGCATTTCGACGAGACTGCCCGTGAAGTCCTGCATCCCCTCACCGGGCCAGGGCATCATCGCGGTGGAAGTCCGCAGGAACGACAAAGGTGTGCGGAACGCGGTCAGGCGGATCAATGATGCTGACACGGCAGCGGCCCTCCAGGCCGAGCGGGCGCTCGTCGTCGCACTCGGTGGCGGGTGCCAGATGCCGCTCGGCGGACTGGCGACCCACGTCGGTACGGCGGCGCTGAAGCTTCAGGCGGTCGTGGCGTCGCCCGAGGGACACGGCGCGGTGCGCGCGTGGAAGGTGTTGCCGAAGACACAGGCGGCGCGACTCGGCCGCGACGTGGGAACCGCGTTGCTTGCGGCCGGCGCCGCGGACATCCTGAGAGCGTAAATGCGACGACCCAGCGTCTATATCATCGGCACAGGCCCGGGCGACCCGGGACTGATCAGCGTCCGGGGACTGCGATATCTCTCGTCGGCCGACGTCGTCCTCTACGATCACCTGGTTCATCCACGGCTGCTCCGCTACGCACGCCAGGACGCCGAAAAGATCGACGTCGGCAGCGCGGCCCCGCAGCCGCTCGATCAGGAGGCCATTTCCTATCTCATCGTCGAGAAAGCTCGCGAAGGCAAGGTCGTTGCGCGCCTGAAGTGGGGTGACGCGTTCGTCTTCGATCGCGGCGGCGAGGAAGCGCTGTTCCTGCACGAGCAGGGAGTGGTCTTCGAGGTCGTGCCGGGAATTCCGGCGGCTATCGGAACTCCCGGATACGCCGGTGTGCCCATCACCTATCCGGGTGGCGGGGATACGGTGACGTTTGTCCGCGGCCATGAAGATGAAAGCGTGACAGCGCCGCCCATCGACTGGCGAGCTCTCGCGAACCTTGGCGGAACGGTGGTGTGCTATGCGGGCCCGCGGCAGCTGCCGGACATGCTGAAGGCCCTTCTCGCGCATGGATTCGCGAAGGACGAATCGGCAGCGGTCGTGTACGACGGCACGCTGCCATCTCAGCACACGCTGGACGGCACACTGGAAGAGCTCGCCGGAAGCAAGAGCCTGCTGCCGAAACCGGCGATTCTCGTCGTGGGCCGCGTCGCCGCCCTGCGGCAACACCTTCGGTGGTTCGACGAACGGCCGCTCTTCGGCAAGCGCGTCGTGGTGACGCGTTCGCGCGAGCAGGCTGGCGAGCTTGTGGATCTGCTGGAGTCGCTCGGCGCAGAAACGATTGGGGCGCCGATGATTCGGATCATCCCGCCCGACGACTACGGCCCGCTCGACGGGGCTGTCGCCGACGCTGGCAGATACGACTGGATTGTGTTCACCAGCGCGAACGGCGCCGACGCGTTCATGCGACGGCTGAATGCCGGCGACGGCGACGTTCGCAATCTGAAGGGCGTGAAACTCGTTGCCATCGGACCGGCCACGGCCGAGCATCTCGCATTTCACGGGTTGAAGGTCGACCTCACGCCGGACGAATCGCGCGCAGAAGCCATCGTGCAGGCGCTCCGCGACCTCGGTGAAGTCAAGGGCAAGAAGTTTCTTCTGCCACGCGCAGATATCGCACGTGAAGTGCTCGCCGACGAACTGCGCAAGGCAGGAGCGGAGGTCACCGAAGTCACCGCCTACCGGACGGTGCTGGCCGAGATCTCAAGCGAGGGCGAGCCCGACATCTATCGGATGCTTCTCGACAAGCGCATCGACGTCGTCACCTTCACCAGCGCGTCCACCGTGAAGAACTTCATCCAGGTCTTCGGCGCCGAGCAGGCACCCGACCTGTTGCGTTCGACTGCCGTGGCGTCGATCGGCCCGGTGACGGCCGGGGCTGCGGAACAATACGGCATCAAGACCAGCATTATGCCGAAGGAGTACACGGTGGTCTCGCTCGTGGAGGCCATCGTCGAGCACTTCAAGAAGGGATAAAATATTCCCTATGAATCCAGTACAAGCGGCGCACACGATCGAGCTGGTCCGCCGCGCCAGGCGGCTTCGCCGCTCGCCAGGCATTCGCAGCCTTGTGCGCGAGACGCGGCTATCGGCCGAGCAGTTTCTGTATCCGCTGTTTGTCTGCCCTGGGAAAGGCGTCCGGCGAGAAGTGCCGTCCATGCCGGGCGTGTATCAGCTGTCGGTGGATGAAGCGGTTCGAGAGGTCGAAGCCGCCCGAGCCGACGGGGTTCCCGGTGTCCTGCTGTTTGGCTTGCCCGAACACAAAGATGAGATGGGATCGGGAGCCTACGACGCCGAGGCGCCTGTGCAGGCTGCTATCCGTTCCATCAAACGCGCCTCTCCCGACACGGTAGTCGTCACCGACGTTTGCCTCTGCGAGTACACATCACACGGACACTGCGGCGTGCTGGTCGATCGTGATGTTGCGAACGACGCCACCGTCGAGCAGCTCGTGCGCACGGCGGTGTCGCACGCCAACGCGGGAGCGGACATCGTCGCTCCGTCGGACATGATGGACGGCCGCGTCGGCGCGATCCGGAAGGCACTCGACGAACGCGGCTTCGAAGGTATCGCCATCATGTCGTACGCCGCCAAGTACTGCTCGGCGTTCTACGGCCCCTTTCGAGAGGCCGCAGATTCGGCACCTGCGTTCGGCGATCGGCGCACGCATCAGATGGATCCGGCGAACGCCGACGAAGCGCTCCGCGAAGTCGAGCAGGACATCGAGGAAGGCGCCGATATCGTGATGGTGAAACCGGCCATGCCGTACCTCGACGTCATCAGGCGTGTGAAGGATACGTTCGGCTACCCCACTGCCGCCTATCAGGTCAGCGGGGAGTACTCGATGATGAAAGCGGCTGCCGCCAGGGGCTGGCTCGACGAACCGCGCGCGATGATGGAGTCGCTGACGGCAATTTCTCGCGCCGGCGCGGACATCATCATCACGTACTACGCTCGCGAAGCTGCGCGGGCGCTCAAATAGGTCCTTGGTCCCTGGTCCTTCGTCCTTGGTCCTTAGTCGTGGGTCTGCACTAAAGCAAGCAACCGACGATCAAGACCAACGACTGAGACCAACGACCAACGACTTGGACCAATGACCAACGACCGACGGCCAACGACTACCAAATCCGAGAAGTTGTTCGCGCGCGCCGAGCGGATCCTGCCTGGCGGCGTCGACAGCCCTGTACGCGCGTTCAAGGCGGTCGGGGGCACTCCGCGGTTCATCCAGCGCGCATCGGGAGCACACATCACCGACATCGACGGGCGCACGTACGTCGACTACGTGATGTCGTGGGGACCGCTGATCCACGGGCACGCTGCACCGGGCCTGGTGAAGGCGCTCAACGCTGCGGCTCGCCGCGGCACGAGCTTCGGCGCGCCGACGGACCTGGAGGTGGAACTCGGCGAGCGCGTCCGGCGCCTCATGCCCGCGATCGAGAGGATCCGGTTCGTGAACTCCGGTACCGAAGCGACGATGAGCGCCGTTCGCGTGGCGCGCGCGGCGACGCGTCGTGAAAAGATCATCAAGTTCGAGGGCTGCTATCACGGACATGCCGATCAGTTCCTCGTGCAGGCCGGCTCCGGCCTGACGACGCTCGGAGTGCCGACGAGCCCGGGCGTGACGAGGGCGGCTGCAGCCGACACGCTGCTCGCGGCGTTCAACGATCTCGCATCGTGCGAGCGGCTGTGTGAGGCATTCCCAGAGCAGATCGCGGCCCTTATCGTCGAACCCATCGTTGGCAATATGGGCGTCGTCCTTCCAGAACCGCAGTTCCTCGAGGGCCTGCGGGACCTCTGCACGCGTTATAACGTTCTGCTGATCTTCGATGAAGTCATCACCGGCTTCCGCGTGGGCTCTGGCGGCGCACAGGGCTGGAGCGGGGTCGTGCCCGACCTGACCTGTCTCGGAAAGATCATCGGGGGCGGTCTTCCCGTTGGCGCGTATGGCGGCCGCGAAGACTTGATGCGGCTGGTGGCGCCATCCGGCCCCGTGTACCAGGCGGGTACGCTTTCGGGGAATCCACTGGCGATGACGGCGGGGCTTTGGAGCCTGGAGCGCCTCTCGAAGGGGCTTTACCGTCAGCTTTCAGAGCTGGGCGCGATACTGGCGGCCGGCTTGGCCGATGCGGCGCGCCGGGCCGGCGTGCCCCTTCAGGTGAACGGTATCGGCTCGGTGCTGACGCCGTTCTTCACATCGACTCCCGTCAAGAACTATCAGTCGGCGCTCCGGTGCGATACCGCGCGCTATGGCGCTTTCTTCAAAGCCATGCTCGCGCGGGGCATCTATCTCCCACCCTCGCAGTTCGAAGCGTGGTTCCTTTCGGGCGCTCACACGAAACGTGATGTGGAGAAAACGATCAAGGCAGCCAGGGAAGCCATGGCGGAGATCTCAGTTTCACGTTAACGAGCGTCAGCAGCCGCGTAGTCCTTTCCGCCGAGGCCTTCATCCTGAGCCGTCGGGTCGCTCACCACAACGTCCGGCGTCGGAGTCGGAATGCGGTGGGCGATCGGTCGTGTGTGCCGCAGGTATGTCACGACGGCGTGCCGATCCTCCTCGGTCCAGTTCGAAAACGCGGGCCACGGCATCACATGCCCGGGAATCGCGCGGCCATCTGGCGCCAGCCCGTTTCTCAGCACTCGCTTGATATCGTCATCGCTCCACTTGCCGAGGCCTGTCTCGGCGTCTGGCGTCAGATTCATCGAGATGTGCGTACCGACGCCCCTTCTCGATACCTTCATACCGCCAGCGAGATACATCTCTTTCAACTGTGGCCCCTGAGGTCCTGGAGTGGCGTGACAGTCGGCGCATGATCCGATGGTGACGAGATAGCGCCCGCGTTCGGCGATCGCGCGTTCTCCGGGATCCGCGATGGCGGCCAGATCGGGTCCGGCTTCGCCTGCACCTCGCGAAATTTCCTCTGGCGGAATCGAGTCGAACGGCGGGATGAAGTACAGAAACGCCAGAAATCCTGCGACGGCGGCGACTGCGACGGCAATGCCCAGCCACTTCAGGAATTTCTTCATCGTCCGCCCTCACCGGCATTCCCCGCGTACGTGTTGAGTGGTGGATCCTGCTGGAGAATGAGCATTCGGAACTTGCCAACCAGATAGCTCACGATGTTCGGGCGCGCTGGTGGAGGAATGCGATTCGAGACCGGCGGCAGTGATCGCAGAAATGCGACGAGCGCGTCGAGGTCGGCCGGCTTCATGTGCGCGAAGTTCGGCCACGGCATCGGATACGGAATCATCCGTGTGCCGTCTCTGCGGACACCCTTCGTCACGAATGTCTTGATTTGATCGTCGGTCCAGCCGCCAAGGCCGGTTTCCTTGTCGGACGTCAGGTTGTAGCTGATGAAATCGCCGAACGGGTTCACTCGGAACCTCTGGCCGCCGGCGAACTTCAGCTCCTCAATCATCGTGTCGTCGTCGCGGAACGGGGAATGGCAGAAGGCGCACCCCGCGACAGACGCAATGTACTCGCCGTGCTCGACGATGTCGCTCGACGATTCCTGCTGCTGTGCCTTGTAGAAGTTGGCCACTTCGTCGCCCTTCATCTCCCAGAGCGGCCTGCGGCCCATCGTGCTCACGAAGACCGCCAGCTGCCAAAGCTCCTGCTCGGTGGAGGCCTCGATGAACGACGGCATGGGTGTTCCGTTCATGCCGGTGCGGAAACGCAGGTAGATGTCGCGGACCGTCCTGCCACCGCGAAACGACCACGGTTCCGTGAGATTCGTCGCGCGCGTGGGCCTGCCCCAGTCGTCCTTCAGTGCCTGCGCGATCGCGCCGGTACCGCGGCCGTCGACGCCGTGGCACGCGGCGCATTTGAGTTTCTCGTACGCCGCGCGTCCCTTTTCGATGTTCTGAGGTGTCTGCGCGGGCTCGGGCGCCATCGCGATCGACCGGGGCTGCTCGCTGGCGAAGCGCGGTGAAAACGTCTTGATGTGGACGACGACGGCGAGCACCTGCTCCTGCGACAGGAACGGTTTCCACGCAGGCATCGACGTGCTATGAAGACCCGCAGTGATGCTGGTGACGAGGTCGGCGTCGGTGGGCAGGCTCCCGGTTTCCGTCGAACGGAACTTGTATCGGCCCGATGTGAAGTCACGCGGCCGCGGACTCAGGAACCCTGCGTACTTGCCGTCGCCACGACCGCTCTTTCCATGGCATGAAGCGCACTTCTCATCGTAGAGCTTGGCGCCATCGACGGGCAGGACCGCCTGCCCGTGAACCGTGGAAGTGAATGCGAGCAGAAGGAGGAACAGACTGGACGATAGACGCTGGACCATGGTTGACGATCGACGATGGACGATGGACGATCGACGATCCCCTACCGCCAAGGCATGAATTTCTGCAGCACCTGGATGCGGGTGAGATCGTTGTAGATGACGGTGACCATCAGCATCAACAGCACGGCAAAGCCGGCCAGGAACATCTTCTCCTTCACCTTCACGCTGAAGTCGCGTCGCGCCAGCCCCTCGAGCGTCATGATGAAGATGTGGCCGCCGTCGAGTACTGGGATCGGCAGAAGGTTCAGTAATCCGAGATTGAGGCTGATGGACGCCATCAGCGCGAACAACGGCAGCCATCCAGCCTGCGCCGACTCGCCCGACAACTGCGCGATCGCCAGCGGACCCATGAGCTGACGGGTCGAGGTCTCGCGCGTAATCAGCTGGCCGACGGTCTGAAAGATCAGTTTGGCCGAGTCGTAGTTGCGCTGAAAACTCATCGCCACGGCATCAATCGGCCCTGGCTTGATCTTGATGACATCCTCGCCGATGTTGATGCCGATGCGGCCCCGGCCGCCATTCAGCTCCGGGGTAATGTGCACGATCTGCTCGGCGCCACTCCGCACGATGGTCATCGTGACCGGAGTGTTCGCATTCTTCGAGATGACGTCGACGAGCTGATTTGGAAACGTGACGATCGTGTCGTCGACCTTCAAGATCACATCGCCCGTTTTGAGTCCGGATTTCTCGGCAGGCGATCCGGGAAGGATCGAGCCCACGTGCGGATGCGAGTCTGGCAGCACGCCGATGTCGCCGACCTCATACTTCGTCTGAGGAGTCGGCGTGACCGTCGTCGATACCTGTCTGCCATCGCGCTCGTAGACAATCGGCGTTTCGCGATCGGGTCTCGTGCCGACAGCGATAAAAAACTGCTCCCACGTCTTCACCTCGCGCCCGGCCACGCTCACGATGAGGTCGCCTGTGCGAATGCCGCCCTTCTCCGCGGGCGATCCCGGTGCAATCTGCCCGACCACGGGAGGCTTCGATTGAAACGAGGGAATCTCGGCGCCGTTCATCAGCACAAAGGCCGTGACCACGACCGCCAGGATGAGGTTCATCAGCGGTCCCATGATCAGAATCTGGAAGCGCTGCCACTTGGTTTTCGAGAGGAATTCGTCGTCCCGGCCCGTGCGGGGATCGTCGGGATTCTCGCCTGCCATTTTGACGTAGCCGCCGAGCGGAATCGCGCTCAGCACGTACTCCGTGTCGCCGCGCTTGAAGCCGGCAAGGCGCGGGCCGAAGCCGAGCGAAAACTTCAGTACCCGCACACCGACACGCCGCGCCATCACGAAATGGCCCAGTTCGTGAACGAAAATGAGGACACCAAGAACGAATGCGAACGCCAGAATTGTCGTCAAGACGTAAACCTCAGACCTTCAATTCTAACTCCCGGGCCAGTTTCTGGGAATAGTCCCGCGCCCAGGCATCGAGGGCTCGAACTTCGTCGAGCGTGTTCACGGCCTCGCCGCTGTGGGCGTCCATGGCCTGCTCGATGATGCGGGGGATCGATACGAAAGAGATCTTCTCGTCGAGATAAGACGCCACGGCGACTTCGTTGGCCGCATTCAGGACAACCGCGTGGCTGGGGCCGGCCTCCAGCGCGCGATACGCAAGGCGCAGGCACGGGAACCGTTGGAGGTCTGGACGCTGAAAGTCGAGACGACCGATCGCGGTGAGATCGAGGCGCGACACCGGCGCCACCCATCTCTCTGGGTACGAGCACGCGTACTGTATCGGCAGTTTCATGTCTGCACCCCCCAACTGCGCGAGAATCGAACCGTCCAGCAGCTCGACCATCGAGTGCACGACCGACTGGGGATGAATCACCACGTCGATCTTGTCGGCCGGCAGATCGAACAACCAATGGGCCTCAATCACCTCGAGCCCCTTGTTCATCAGCGTGGCCGAGTCGATGGTGATCTTTCTTCCCATCCTCCACGTCGGGTGCCGCAGCGCATCCTCGGGCTTTACGTTGGCCAACGCCGCCGCCGGGAGCTCGCGGAATGGCCCGCCCGAGGCGGTCAGAATGATGCGAGCGATTTCCGAGTTCTGGCGCCCGTGCAGGCATTGATGGACGGCGTTGTGCTCGCTGTCGACCGGGAGAATCGCGACCCCGCGCGCACGCGCCGCCGCCGTCACGAGCGAGCCCGCCATCACGAGCACTTCCTTGTTCGCCAGCGCGATCGTCTTTCCGGCGTCGATCGCCGCGAGCACCGCCTCCAGTCCAGCGGTGCCTGACGAAGCACAGATCACGATGTCGACATCGGGGTGCGTTGCGACAGCGATCAAGCCGGCCGGCCCCGACACGGCGCGGTCCGCGCGGAATGCCGACGCCACCGCGTGAAGCCCTGCGTCGGTTGCCATCGCAATGACGCTCGGCTTGAACTCGATCGCCTGGTCGCGAAGCCGGTCGGCGTTGGTGCCGGCGGCAAGGCCGACGATCCTCAGCCGATCGGGGTGCGCACGCACGACATCAAGCGTGCTCTGCCCGATCGAGCCGGTGGAGCCCAGGATTGCTAATCGTTTCATTTAGGTTGTGGTTCCGCTAAAAACTGTAACGCACGAACACGTAGAACACCGGCGCCGCAAACAGCAGCGCGTCGATACGATCGAGCACGCCGCCATGCCCCGGAATGATGGCCGAGGCATCTTTCACTCCAACGCTGCGCTTCAGCAGCGACTCGAAGAGGTCGCCGACGATGCCGACGGCAGCGACCGCACAGCCGAGAGCGATGCGGGCAACCATTCCCATTTGCGGCAACCACCATTGGCCGATCACGGCGACCCCGAGCATGGCGCCCAGGAATCCGCCTGCGGCGCCCTCGATTGTTTTCTTCGGGCTGATAGCTGGCGCGAGCAGATGACGTCCGAACATCCTGCCGCCGTAGTACTGAAAAGTGTCGC
This sequence comes from Vicinamibacterales bacterium, assembly GCA_023717525.1. Classification (GTDB taxonomy): domain Bacteria; phylum Acidobacteriota; class Vicinamibacteria; order Vicinamibacterales; family JAMQPK01; genus JAMQPK01. Next base: position 12,998 of record JAMQPK010000081.1, read on the forward strand.
TGATGGCAACCGTCAGAATCGCCAGCAGCGCCGCTTCGCGTCCGAGCGTCCACCGTGTCGCGGCGAGCAGTCCCAGCGGCACTCCGATGTAGAGCGGCGCGAATGCCGACACGGCGACGGTCTCGAGCGCGCGCTTGTGACTCGTCGCCGAAGCCAGCGAGACGGCAGCCAATCCGATCGTCAGTCCGGCCAGCGCAGCCTCGATCGGAAGCCCGGGAATCGCCACGGCGACGCACGCCAGCACCGTTGCCGTGCCTGCCACCGGGCGCGACACGGCGATGCCGGCACGGGCAGCGATGTCCACGTACTCGCGAAATGCGAGCACGGCCACAACGAGTGCGAGGCTGAGCAGATAGATCGGTGGAAGCAGCCAGAGCGCCGCGACTACACCAACGAGGAGCAGCGCACCACTGATGACTCTGGCCACTAGCGAGTCAGTGCCGGTGTGGGTTTGATCCCCCCGTACCGCCGATCGCGCTTCTGATAGGCGAGAACGGCTTCGAGCAGGTGTTTACGGCGGAAGTCCGGCCAGAGTGTGTCGGTCACCCAGATCTCTGCGTAGGCAATCTGCCATAGCAAGAAGTTGCTGACGCGCATCTCGCCGCTCGTGCGGATCAGCAGATCGGGATCCGGTTGCCCTGCCGTATAGAGGAGCTGTGAGAATTTCTGTTCGTCAAGATCCGCAGACGCGATGCCCGCGTCAATCGCACGGCGTGCAGCATCGACGATCTCGGCGCGGCCACCGTAGTTGAGCGCGATATTGAAAGTCATCCCGCTGTTGCCGGCCGTCGCTTCCTGACCTGCCGCCAGCTCCTGCAGCACATCGGCCGACAACTCGTCCGTACGCCCGATGACCTGAAACCTGATGTTGTTGCGATTGATGGCATCCAGCTCCAGGCGGAGATACCGTTTCAGCAGCGCCATCAAGGCCGTCACTTCGGTGACCGGCCGCTTCCAGTTTTCAACCGAAAACGCGTACAACGTCAGCGCTCCAATTCCGAGGCGCGCCGAGGTCTCGACAACGTCGCGTACCGATTCGATGCCGGCGCGATGGCCTTCGACGCGCGGCAGATGGCGCTGGGCAGCCCAGCGGCCGTTCCCATCCATGATGATCGCGATGTGCCTGGGAAGCGCTTCGAAGTTCACCTCGCGAGCCAGGGCTTCGTCGGGAGCTCCTCTGGGAATGGTTTCCAGAAGCTGTTCGAGGGACATAGGTCAAGAGAAGGATACCGGAGCGGCCGTATCGTAATCAACGCGCACGAGATAGAGCCCGTGGGGCTGCGCCGTCGGGCCGGCGGATCCCCGGCGGCGCGACGCCAGCAGCTCCGGCATCGATCCGGGTGACCGCCGCCCGTCAGCGACCTCAATCAGTGTGCCGACAATGTTGCGCACCATGTATTTCAGGAAGCCGGTGCCGGCGATTTCGTAAATAAGCAGGCGCCCGCCGCCTTCCAGTGGCCTCTCGTGCCATTCCGATCGCGTGACCGTACGCACGGTCGTCCGCACGTTTCCGCCTGCGGCTTGAAACGTGGCGAAGTCGTGCTCGCCCTCGAGCGCCGCGGCCGCTTGCTTCATCTGCTGAAGGTTGATACTGCGGGAAATGTGGAGCGCGTAACGCCGCTCGAACGGGCTGATGACCCTGGCGTTGAATATGCGGTAGCGATACACCTTGGACCGCGCAGAAAACCGCGCGTTGAATCCCTGAGCCGCGTGCTCGACGTTGAGCACGCGAACGTCTTCCGGGAGAACCGCGTTCAGCGCACCGAGCAGCTCGGACGGATCAATCGCACTGGTCAACGAAAAGCTCGCGACCTGGCCAAGGGCGTGCACACCTGAATCCGTCCGCCCCGCCCCGGTGACGGTCACCTCGCCGCCCTCGATGGGCACGAGCGCCTCCTCCAATACTTGTTGCACCGAACGCGCGTTCGACTGGCGCTGAAAGCCAGCGTAGTCGGTGCCGTCGTAGGCGAGCGTGGCTTTGAAGACTTGCATGGTTCGTGGGAAAACGCGGGAGAACGTAGGAAAACGTGGGGAAAACCTACGTTATCCCACGTTGTCCCACGTGACCTACGTCCTTACCCCGGCCTGGATCCCGGCTTTGTTACGGGGATTCCCTGCCGACAGAGGGGGCACTCGTCTGCCTCGTAGGTCGGAAGCGACAGCTGGACTACCGTTTCATGCGGCACGCCAAATGCGATCGTACCGCCGCTGCGATCGATAATCGCCGCTGCTCCGACGACAACACCGCCCGCCTCTCGAGCCACATCCATCGTTTCGCGCGTCGACTTTCCTGTCGTGAAGACGTCCTCAACGACCAGGACACGCTCGCCCGACCCTAAAGTGAATCCCCGGCGCAGGCTCAACGCCGTGCCGCCAGCTCGCTCCGCAAAGATCGCACGCACGCCGAGCGCACGCGCGACTTCGTGGCCGATGATAAGCCCCCCGAGCGCGGGCGAGATGACGACCTGAGGTCGCAAGCTCCTGACCCGCTCCGCGAGCGCCGATGCCAGAACCGCGGCGTCGGGCGGGTGCTGCAGCACGAGCGCCGACTGCAGGTAGCCGGTGCTGTGGAGGCCGGACGACAGACGGAAGTGCCCTTCGAGCAGCGCACCGGCCCGCCGGAACAGTGCGAGCGCGTTTTGTTCCATATCGACCGCGTAGTATACGATGCCGCTACCTTCCTTCGATGCCGCCCGTCACCGTCACCGTCATCGCAAAGAACGAGGCCGAGGCCCTGGCCGATGCGCTGAAGTCGGTCGCCTGGGCCGACGAGATCATCGTCGTCGACGCGGAAAGCGCCGACGATACGGTCAGGATTGCGCGCCAGTTCACCGACCGCGTCTACGTTCGCCCCTGGCCCGGCTACGTTGATCAGAAAAATCACGCCGCCGGCCTGGCGAGCCATGACTGGATCCTGTCGCTCGATGCCGACGAGCGCGTCTCGCCCGCGTTGGCGCAGGAAATTCGATCGACGCTGAACACCGAGCCAGAAGCCGGCGGCTTCCGGATCCCGCGTGTGTCGTTCTATTTCGGCAGATGGATCCGCACAACCGACATGTATCCCGACTACCAGCTTCGGCTCTACCATCGACGCAAAGCACGATGGGATGGCATGTACGTGCACGAGTCGGTGCGCGTTGACGGCCACACGGCGTATCTGAAGAACGAACTCCAGCATCACCCGTACAAGGATCTCTCCGAGCACCTGATTCGCATGGATCGCTATACGACGCTCGCCGCACGTCAGATGCACGCTCAGGGCACGCGCGCCACGGCCGCGCGGTTGTTCTGTCATCCGAAGCTGGCGTTTCTGAGGAACTACGTTTTGAAGGGCGGCTTCCGCGACGGCAAGGCAGGGCTCGTCATTTCGCTGGTGAACTCGTACTACGTCTTTCTGAAATTCGCGAAGCTCTGGGAACTTCAGCGCGACGATCGACCGGGCGATCGACGATCCACGATCGACGATTGACGATGTTTTCTCTGCATATCGACACGTCGCGGACGTGGCGCGGCGGGCAGCGCCAGGTGCTCTTCACCGTCCTCGGGCTCCGTGAACGAGGGCATCGTGCCGTGCTGGTGGCGCACCCGGAAGGCGAGCTCGCGCGGCGCGCGTCAGAGGGCCACGACCTGATCCGTCTCGTTCCGCGCGCCGAAGTCGACCTGCACGCCGGCTGGAAGCTGTCGCGCATCATCAGAGAGCTGAAACCCGAAATCGTCCATGCGCACGATCCGCACGCCGTCGCGCTGGCGTCGCTGGCGTTGTCGCTCAGCACCGCGAAGGATTGTCCTGGGTTGATCGCGTCCCGGCGCGTCGCATTCCATCTGAAAGGGAACGCCTTTTCGCGCTGGAAGTACCACCAGGTCGACTGCTTCATCGCCGCATCCGATGCCATCGGCCAGATGCTCGCCGGCGACGGCGTCGATCCATCGAGAGTGGTGACGGTCTATGAAGGCATCGATGTCGACCGCGTGCAAGCCGAGCCTGTTGCGAATATCCACGCGGAATTCTGGCTCCCGACGCACGCCCCCATCGTCGGGGCGACGGGCGCGCTGACGCAGGAGAAAGGGCACAAGTACCTCATCGACGCTGCCGCGCTGGTGGTTCGTGAGGTGCCAGACGCGCGGTTCGTCATTCTCGGCGAGGGCGATCTTCGTCCGGCGCTCGAGCGGCACGTGAAGGAGTTGCACCTCGACAAACACGTGCTCCTGCCGGGCTTCCGCTCAGACATTCTGTCGTTCGTGCGCGCGTTCGATCTGTTCGTGATGTGCTCGCTGCACGAAGGGCTCGGCACGTCGCTGCTCGACGCGATGGCGGCCTCGAAGGCGACGGTTGCCAGTGACACAGGCGGCATCCCTGAGGTTGTCGCGCGCGGCGAGACAGGACTGCTCGTCCCTCCGCGAGATCACCGGGCGCTCGCCAGGGCGATCGTTCAGTTGTTGAAGGACTCCCGCACACGGGAGGCGATGGGCCGGGCGGGTCTCGAGCGGGTCAGGAAAGTCTTCAGCGCCGAGCAGATGGTCGAGCGGACGCTCGAGGTGTACCGACAGCACGCCGGCGGGCATCACGCGGATGAGGTCGGCACACCCCACCCAACGGACACAACGAGTCGCCCTGCTCGCGGTTGAAGCCGCACTGATCGGCCATCCCGAGGTGGCAGAGAGAGAAGTCGTATTTGACGGGATCGACAGGATCGATCTGCCGCAGTGATTCCGTGATATCGGCAGCCATCTTCCAACCAGGACTGGTGTAGCGCGTCAGGCGGAGGCAGCGCCCAACGCGAATGACATGCGTGTCGAGCGGAATAACCAGCTTGGCTGGAGCGACCTTCGTCCACAATCCGAAGTCGACGGCGTCCTTCCGCACCATCCACCGCAGGAACAGATTCAACCTCTTGCACGCGGCTCCACTCGAAGGCCTGGAAAAGAAATAGGCGGCCTTCTGATCGATTGCGCGCGCCCGGTTCGAAAATGATTCGAGCGCAGCCGACACGTCTGGCGCGCCCTCGTCGTAGCCGTCGAGGAAATACGCTTCGATCGAGCCGCGCCTCAGCATCTGCTGCATCGCGATGATCAGCGCGACGAGATTGTCGCCGCGGGTCCAGCGGTGGACGAAGCCAGAGAAGGCGGCGCGCTTCAGTCGCGGCTCGAAGTCCCTGACAAACCGTGCGGGGGATGGTCCCAAGAGGACCAGTAGCCGCTCGACCGACTGCAACACGCTGGCGACCCGCCCGAACGCGAGCGCAGAAGCGCAGAACCCGACGACCTCGCGATCGGCGGGATCAGCGAATCGACGAACGATGTGTATGGGATCGGTGGCGGAGTCGACGCAATTGAATGACGCGTAGAGCGTATCTAGGCGATCTTTGACGGATACGTGGGACATGTGGTGGGACAACGAAGGATAACGTAAGAGAACGTAGGGGAACGTGGGGTTGGGCTATCGATGCTTCCTCACGTTCTCCTGCGTTTTCCTACCCAGCCCTATTTGAACCTGCCCGCCCCGGCTGCCGCGTCGTTCATGTAGACGGTCCGGCCGCCGACGATGGTCGCCGCAACGCCGCCTTTGAGCTGCCACCCGCCGAACGGGGTGTTGCGTGATTTCGATTTGAACCTCGCCGGATCGACGGTCACCTGAAGATCGGGAACGAGAATGGTAATGTCGGCGACGGCACCGTCCGAGAGCGCGCCGCTGGCAACATTGAGAATCCGCGATGGGTTCACTGACAGGAGCTCAATCAGTCTCGACAGCGTGATGAGCCCGGGATGCACGAGGCGATCGAAGCAAATGGGGACACACGTCTCGAGGCCCACGATGCCGAACGGCGCCACGTCGAATTCGACTTTCTTCTCGTCGTAATGGTGCGGGGCATGATCGGTGGCAATGCAATCGACGCTGCCGTCGGCGATCCCTTTCAACATCTCGTCCCGGTCGGCGGCTGCCCGCAGCGGCGGATTCATCTTGACGTTCGTGTCGTAGCTGACAGGCGACGCCAGCGCTTCGTCGGTCATGGTGAAATGATGGGGCGCCACCTCGCACGTCACCCTCGCGCCGTGGCCTTTTCCCTCGCGCACCGCACGGAGCGATTCCATGGCGCTCATGTGACAGATGTGGACGGCCCCGCCGGTCAATTCCGCCAGTGCAATGTCACGCTGGGCCATGATTGACTCGGCCACGCCCGGAATACCGCGGAGGCCCAGCGTCGAGGCGTGATAGCCCTCATGCGCCACACCCTCGCCCTTCAGCGACGGATCTTCGCAGTGCTCGAGCACGGGCATGTTGAACATCGCGGTGTACTCGAGCGCCCGGCGCATCAGCAGCGCCGTTTTCACCGGCCGGCCATCATCGGAGACGCCCACGCAGCCAGCCGCGCGAAGCTCTGCAATATCGGCGAGCTGATCGCCGTTCGACCCCTTCGACACGGCGCCGATCGGGTAGACGCGTGCGAGACCTGCCTGCGCCGCCTTCTGCAGGATGTACTCGGTCACGCCGGCGTTGTCATTAATGGGCGTGGTATTCGGCATGCAGGCAACGGCGGTAAAGCCGCCAACGACCGCCGATGCGGTACCGGTCGCAACGGTTTCCTTATGCTCCTGGCCGGGCTCGCGAAGGTGCACGTGCATGTCGAACAAGCCGGGCACGACGACGAAACCGGCGGGGACGTCTACGACGTGTGCACCGTCAGGCGGGATGTCCTTCGCGACACGTACGATGCGGTCGCCGTCGATCAGCACGTCGAACAGCCCGTCTCGTCCGTTCGCCGGATCGACAACACGCCCGCCCTTAAACAGCCGTTTCATGTTCCGCTCCACCCGCCAGTAGGTATAGGACCGCCATCCGGACCGAGACCCCGTTCGAGACCTGTTCGAGAATCACCGAGTACGGCCCGTCGGCCACTTCAGAATCGATCTCCACACCGCGGTTCATCGGTCCGGGGTGCATGATGATGACGTCGTGCTTGGCGAGCTTCAGCCGTTCGCGCGTCATGCCGAACACGGTGAAGTACTCGCGCAAAGACGGAAAGAACATGCCCTGCATCCGCTCGATCTGCAGGCGCAGGAGCATGACGACGTCCGCACCTTCGACGGCTTCGTCCACGGATGTCGTTTTGCGAACGCCCTGGCGCTCGATGCCGGCCGGCATGAGCGTCGGTGGCCCGCTGACCCAGACGTCGGCGCCCAGCTTCGTGAGCAATTGCACGTTGGACCGCAGGACGCGGCTGTGCAACAAGTCCCCGATGATGGCCACTTTCAATCCGGCGATGGATTTCTTGTGCTCGCGAATCGTGAATGCGTCCAGGAGCGCCTGTGTCGGATGCTCGTGCATGCCGTCGCCGGCGTTGATGATGCCCGCGCGGCAGATTCGCGACAGCAGGTGGCACGCGCCGGACGCCGCGTGGCGCAGGACGATCATGTCGGGCGCCATCGCCTCCAGGTTCAAGGCCGTGTCGACCAGCGTTTCGCCCTTCACGACGCTCGACGCCGTCGCCGCGATGTTCAGCGTGTCGGCGCTCAGCCGCTTCTCGGCGATCTCGAACGACGTGCGCGTGCGCGTGCTGGCTTCGAAGAAGAGATTCACGACGGTCTTGCCCCGAAGCGCCGGCACTTTCTTGATCGGGCGATCGCCGATCTCGCGCATGGCTTCGGCGGTGTCGAGAATCAGCAGAATCTCGTCGGCCGTCAGATCCGAAATTCCCAGGAGATCCTTGTGGCGAAGGGCCGAAATCGGCGGAGCCTCGACCTGTCGAGTGGTCATGATTTTTCCTCCGGCACGTTGTCGACGGAAATTTCGTCGGTGCCATCGGTTTCGATCAGCCGCACATGGACGCTTTCCTTCAGCGATGTCGGCACGTTCTTGCCGACATAGTCCGCCTTGATGGGTAACTCGCGGTGACCTCGGTCGATGAGAACCGTCAACTGAATTTCCTTCGGCCGGCCGAAATCGATCAGGGCGTCGAGCGCGGCCCGTATGGTTCTGCCTGTGTACAGCACGTCATCGACCAGCACGACCTTCTGATCATCAATGGAGAACGGGATCTCGGTTCGCCGTACGACGGGCTGCGGACCGACGGCGTGGCGCATCAGATCGTCGCGATAGAGCGTGATGTCGAGGGCGCCGGTCGGCACAGGCTCGCTCGCGATCTGCTGCAGGGCTTTCGCCAGGCGCCTGGCGATGAACACGCCGCGCGTGCGAATGCCGACGATGGCGAGCCCGTCCACACCGCGATTGCGCTCGATGATTTCGTGCGCGATGCGCATGAGCGTGCGGCCCATCCGATCGGCATCCATGATGATCGGCATCAGGACAGCCTCCGGAAGAGGGAACGGGAATCTCTTGGGCGATTGAAATTGAGGCGGACGAGGAGACGCGTATTCATAAGCTCTTGTCGACCTCGCAGGGCCGCTCTTAAAGAGTGGCGGTCAGTATAACAGAATTGGAGATTGGGTGAGTGGTGAGTGGGTGATTGGGATGTGGCGAATGGCAGAGGCGATTGCCTTCACATCGCCCACTCACCTATCACCCAATCCCCAATGCCTCAGCGCTCGTAGTAAGGAATAAACGTGATCGGCCGCTGCTCCGTGAAGGACGCCGTGAAGATATCGGTGCGCGCGTAGCCGTCGAGATCGCGGGCAATCGGCAGGCCGAGGAAATACAGCACCGTGGGAGCGACGTCCACGACCGACGCGCGCGGGAAGTTCCCCTTCCCGACACTGTGGCCAAACGCCATCATGAAGCCATCGGGTGCGCGTTCGTGGCTGCCGCTCAAGTCGGCATCGCCGGTCAGACGTTCGAGCGTCCGCTTGCTGAGACTGATTGGCTCCATGCCGAACCCCGAGACGACGAGCAGCAGATCGTCCGGGCCAAGGGCCGTCATCGCGCGACCGACGATGCCGTCGATATAGGTGTAGTACTCCTCCAGCACGCGACCATATTGCCGCCGCTCCTGGTCAGATACATCGCCGAACGCTCTCGGTACAGCGTAGCGAAGGTAGTAGTGGCCCACGGCATCAATTCCCGGATACCGAACCGCCGTAAATTGCGCGGGCCGCGACGCGGAAAGCGCCAGCGCGAGCTGCTCCGCGACCGCATCAGCTGCGACAGGGCTCATTTGCGGTGCTTGTCCTTCGCCGGGCTGCCGGGCGATGGAGCGCTGCGCCACGAGAGCCGCGGTTGCCTCCGGTGCGGCTCGCAGCCTCGCTTCGCGCGCGATGTCAACCGCCTCGGGCGGCCATGCGAGAAGCGCTTCGCCACCGAGTGATGCGAGCACCGACGGATTGTCGCGCCGAAGGAACTCGTCGCTGATGGTGTAGCCGTTGACCATGCGAGCGGGGTACGTCAGCGGCCAGTCGATCACACCGGTGGTGATCCCGTAACGACCGAGCAACTCCCACATCGGCCTGGCGCGCAATTCTTCCGATGTGTGTTCTTCTTCGACAAGAAAACCGAAACGCACGAGCGATTGCGCGAAACAGAAGTCCGGCAGAAGATCGATGCGGCTGCTCGATCCGGGAATCGCGTACCGAGCCGCGGAGTACACCGATGTCTTATAGGGCAGCTTGCCGGTTGCGACGGCCGTCCAGACTGGCGCAGGCTGGGTCGGCCTGAGCGTGGCGAGGTGCAACACGGCTCCGGTCTCCAGCAACCGGCCAAGGTTGGGAAATCGGCCACTCGCCGCGCCGGGCGCAATGAAGTCGAGCGTGGCGCCGTCGAACAGAATCATCGTGACGCGTGCCGTCGACGGGGTCACCGCGAACGGTGGCGTCTCGACACTGCCGGCGGGCGGCAGCGTGGCGCCGGGCCCCCTCAACACAATTGGCCCTGCGAAAGAGGCGATCAGCGCTGCCGCGAAGACTGTCGCGGTGATGCCACGCCGACGCTGCACAGCCTGCTGAACGACGGCGATGCCCATGCAGATGGCTGCGCAGACAGACACGAACACCGCGCCATCGGTCATGCGTCCGGCGGCATCAGGGCCGAGCACGGCGCGAAACCCCCGGAGATTCAGCCACGTCACAACGGCGCTCAGGCATACCGCCAGTGTCCCGAACGCCGCCAGCAGGCGGAGACTAATCCAGCCTGGCGATCGCACCTCGACGGCAAACATCTGCCGAAGAACAATCAGTCCGTAGAAGAACGCCGCCGCATGCACGCCGTAGAAAGACCACCAGGTAAATGCGAGCGGCACGATCGACACCTCATCCCGTTGAATGCCGGGATTCAGCTGCAGGACCAGCACGACGACGTACGCGCCGACCAGCGCACCGCCAATCATCGAGTTGGTCAGCATCCTGAGGTATTGCACGAACTCATGATACGTGGGAGAACGTGGGAGACGTGGGAGAACGTGGGAACACGTATACTCTGAGGTCGTGCCCGTGGACGTTGCCGCCGAAGTCCTCTCGAATACGCATCTCTCTTCCGACTACAACGTGCTCGCCCTGGCGGCTCCAGAGATCGGCCGGCAGGCGCTGCCCGGGCAGTTTGTCATGGTGAAATCCGGGGATCGGCTCGAGCCGCTCTTGCGGCGCCCGTTTTCCATCTTCGAAGTGCTTCGAGATGACAGCCAGGCCATAGGCGTGTCGCTGCTAAGCAAGAGAATCGGCCCGTCCACAACCCTTCTCTATGAAGCAAAACCCGGCGATCGCATTCAGTGCCTCGGCCCTCTCGGCCAACCCTTCGTTCCGGTTGCGCCTCCCGGCGAGGCATGGATGGTGGCGGGCGGCGTCGGCCTGGCGCCTTTCGCCACGCTTGCCGAAGCGCTGCGCATCACAGGCGTGAAATCGAAGCTGTACTACGGCGCCCGCCGCGCCGATGAGCTGTTCCACCTTGACGCGTTCCAGCGCCTCGGCGTCGATCTGGAGCTGACGACCGAAGATGGCAGCCGCGGCACTCGCGGGCGCGTGACGCTTCCGTTGGAGCGCGACCTGAAACACCGCGCGGCCGACGCCACCGTGATGATCTACGCATGCGGACCGGAACCGATGCTCGCCGCCGTCGCGGCCATCGCATCGGCCTACGGACGCCCATCGCAGGTGTCGGTCGAGCGGGTCATGGGCTGCGGGCTCGGTGGCTGCTATAGCTGCGTCATCCCCATCAAAACGCCGCAAGGCAAACCCCACCATGTGCGTTCCTGCATCGCAGGGCCGGTATTTCGCGGCGACGAGATCGCGTGGTGACCAGTCTCTCCGTCCGCATCGGATCGCTGACGCTGAAGAACCCGCTGATCGCAGCGAGCGGGTGCTTCGGGTACGGCACCGAGTACTCCGGGGTGATCGACATCGCTTCGCTCGGTGGCGTCGCGGTGAAGGGGCTGTTCCTCACCGAACGCGAAGGACATCCGCCGCCCCGCATTGTCGAAACGCCCGCAGGCATGCTGAACGCCATCGGCCTGCAGGGCATCGGCGTACACCGGTTCATCTCCGAAAAGATGCCCGAGCTGCGCGCGTGTGGCGCGGTCGTCATCGTGAATATCTGTGGAACGACGATTCACGAGTATGTGGAACTCGCGAGGATCCTGTCGGACGTCGAGGGCGTGCACGCTCTGGAGCTGAACATCTCGTGCCCGAACATCAAGGAAGGCGGCATCACCTTCGGGTGCAGCCTTCACGGCACGGCCGATGTGGTGTCGGCTGTGCGCAAGGCCACCACGCTTCCGGTTATCCCGAAGCTGACGCCGAACGTGACCGACATCAAGTCGATTGCGAAGGCTGCGGAAGAGGCGGGGGCCGATGCCGTGTCACTCGTCAACACGTTTCTCGCCATGGCCATCGACGTGGAGACGCGTCGCCCGCGCCTCTCGAACATCGTCGGCGGCCTCAGCGGCCCGGCCATCCGGCCGATCGCCGTCCGTATGGTCTACGAGTGTCGCCAGACGATCCGGATTCCCATCATCGGCATGGGCGGTATCGCGAGTGCGGACGACGCGCTCGAGTTCATGATTGCCGGAGCTTCGGCCGTGCAGGTCGGCACCGCGAACTTCGTGGATCCCCTCATCTGGCCAAAGCTGCTCGGCGGCATCGAGAGCTACATGGCACGTCACCATCTGAAGACGCTGGATGAACTCGTCGGCACGCTGGACACCAACGCGCGCGAGAAGGAATGGATCAGCTCCTAGTCGCGCTCGACGTCGACAACGCGGTCTACGCCCTCGAGATCGCTGCGCGCCTTCGCGGCCGGGTCGGCGGTCTCAAGGTCGGCAGTCAACTGTTCGCCGCCGAAGGTCCTCCTCTGGTGCGACGCCTCGTCGACGAAGGACATCGCGTCTTTCTTGATCTGAAGTTCCACGACATTCCCAACACGGTTGCGGGAGCGGTGGCGGCGGCGGCCAAGCTCGGGGTATGGATGATCACCGTCCATGCGTCGGGCGGCACCGACATGCTGAAGGCTGCCAGGCGCGCCGCTGTTGAATCGGCGGCGGCTCATAACCGGTCCACCCCTCTCATCGTCGCTGTCACGGTGCTGACCAGTCTGAATGACACGTCGCTCCTCGAAATCGGCGTGAACCGGCCGATGGAACGGCAGGTTGAGGCATTGGCGACGCTCGCCATGGATGCCGGGCTCGATGGCGTGGTCGCGTCCCCCCTCGAGCTTCGGCTGCTGCGGAAGCGCTTTCCGGCCTTCACCATCGTCACTCCCGGCATCCGCGCGTCATCCGCGCCCGCCGACGATCAGTCGCGCACGCTCAGCGCGCGCGAGGCAATCGATGCCGGGGCTTCCTATCTGGTTGTCGGCCGTCCGATCATCGCCGCCGCCGATCCTGCGGCTGCCGCCGACGAAATCCGCCGGTCTCTGGAGACGTAGCCGAGGGCGGCGTGCGATTCGTCATCTACTCGAAACCTGGCTGCCACCTTTGCGACGAAATGAAGGCCGTGGTGCGCCGTGTGCTCGGGACAGGTGTGGATAACTCACTAGAGGAAGCCGACATCTCGAACGATCCCGCCCTGCTCGAGCGCTACGGTCTAGAAATTCCTGTGCTGATGCTCGATGGCGCGAAGGTCGCCAAGTATCGGGTGACGGAGGCGGAAGTGAGGCGGATGCTGCGTGGGAGAACGTAGGAAAATGTGGGACAACGTGGGATCTTGTCCCACGCTATCCCACGTTCTCCTACGTTCTCCTACGAACTACTTCGCGGTAATGATCGGGTGTCCCCGTCGATTTCTCTGCCAGCATGCGTCGTTGTCCTCCGCACACACCGGCTGCTCCTTGCCCTTGCTTACCGTGATGATGCGATCGCCACTCACGCCGAGGCTCACCAGATAGTCTTTCACCGCCGCTGCCCGGCGCCCGCCAAGTGCGAGGTTGTATTCCGCCGTGCCGCGCGAGTCTGCGTGGCCCTCGACCGTAAGGCGCACCGTAGTCCAGCGCTTGAGGTAGTCCGCATCCTTCGATAACACGGCGCGACCGTCATCGCGTAGCGTCGCCTCGTCGTAGTCGAAGAGCGTGTCGGCCAGCGGCCGCTCGGCATTCAGCTGTTCCACGGTCTTCTGACTGAAGATCTGCTCTTCAGTGAGCGGGGCCGGCGCTGGCGGAGGCGGCGGTGCCGGCGGCGGCGGTGGTGGTGGCGGCGGTGGCGCTGGTGCGGCCGGCGGTGGAGGCGGTGTCGGTGCGGGAGCAGCCACGGGCCGCTTGCACGCCGCAGCCGTCAAACCAAGAAGCGCACAAAGCGCACCAACCAGCAGGTAACGTCGCATGAGTGTCTCCCTCAGCTAGTTGAAACGTTGGAATCGAATGGTTGCGGGCACAGAGTACCATAAGATTCGATCCGTGGACCGCATGCTCGAGGCGACGTTCCGGGTTGAGCAGCACCATTTCTGGTACCGAGGCTTCAGGCGGTTCGTCGAACCCCTGCTCGTACGCGCCACCGAGGGCAAGCAACGTCCGCGAATTCTTGATTGCGGCGCAGGCACCGGCGCAAATCTCCTTCTCCTTGAGAAGTACGGCGTCTCGTTCGGTGTCGAGCTGACGTGGAATGGTCTTCAGTTCGGCCGCGCGAGAGGCTTGACGCGCCTTTCGCAGGGCACGGTGGCCGCACTGCCGTTTTCCGGCGGCTCAATCGATGTCGCCGTCTCGTTCGATGTCCTGTATTGCCTGGAGGACCTCGTCGAGGAACAGGCGATCTCCGAAATGTTCAGAGTCCTGAAGCCCGGCGGGGCGCTCATCGTGAATGTCGCCGCACTCGACATGCTGAAGGGTGACCATTCGGTCCTCGTGTCCGAGGTCAGGCGCTACACCCGATCTCGTTTGCGATCGAAACTGCAGAGGGCCGGCTTCGGGATCGAACGCATGACCTACACCAACGCGGCCCTGTTCCCCATCACAGCAAGCGTGCGGGCCCTGCAGAGGCTCCGCGGCGTCAAGCCGGACGGCGGCAAACGCGGGGATTTCTACGTGCCGCCCGCCCCGGTCAACTCCCTGTTTTCGGGCGCGCTTGCCGTCGAATCCACGCTGATCGCGGCGGGAATCGACATGCCCGTCGGTAGCTCGGTGCTCTGTCTGGCACGGAAGAACTAGCGTACGTCGAACGTGAAGATACGGAGGCCGAGCGTGCGCTTATCGGGACTCCCCGAGCGCTCGTTCGGTACGAACGTCTTGTCGGTCTCGATCGTGACCATGCCGTCGGCCTGTTGGAGCGCTCCAGCGGGAATCTTGATCTCGAACCTGAAGTCTGCAGCCGGCGATGCTGTTGCCAGCACCTGACTGCCCGCACGGACCACGACGGTGGGAGCCGAGTCGAAATACGTCAGCGGCGACTCTCCGGTAATCGACAACCACACGTCCCTGCCGCCAGAGTTCACGAACGTCGAGGCTCTCCCCGTCGTCCACCGCCACCGCCGTTGCAACCCTTTGCTGTATTCGATCTCGTTCCATCCGGCATGCTGGACGAAGAACACGGCGTCCGGCGGCTCGACGGTGAACTGCGTCAGGCGAATGCTTCCCGGCTTCCCATCCGGCGTCGCGTAGGAAGCGACCAGGCTGTTGAAAGCCGCCGCACTCGCCAGCGCGCCAGGCGGCACCTGAAATCGCTTGAAGAAGGTGCCGCCAGCCGGAACGTTCCATCGATCGAACACGCGATCGTTGATAGAGAGCGTCACGTCGCAGCCGGCCCCGGTGCTCTCTCCACCGACGAGCATGAGAGCTGCGCCCTGACGGCTTCGGATGTACGCCGTGCCTTCTCGTTTCCCGAGGCGCTCGGACATGTTGAGCGTTTCCGGCGTCAGGTGCCATCCCTCCACTGCAAACCACGCCGGAGGCGAATCGATCCTGATCAAATCGACGATGTCTGGCCGCACACCGCTCATGAATCTCTCGCGAGGAAATTCCCAGACGTAGTGCGCGCGCACGGTCCTGCTCAGCGGATCGATGAGTTCGGTGTCGGTGCGCGCCGGATCCGCGAGGAACCACACGGGCGCCGTGTTTCCGGCCAACCAATATCCCGCTAATTCAAGCCATTCGCGCATTGGCGGCGATTTCAGCACTTGCGCATTACCGAAGTTCTGCGTCTGCACCGAGCGCGCCAGGCCCTGGTGCATCCCGATGACGGCTCGCGGCTCGGCGCGAAGCGCCTCGTGCAGATCGCGAATCGCTGCAAACGCGGGACTGCCCTCACGCGCGTAAATGCGAGCGGCTGGCAGCGTCAGCACGAGCGACCAGACGACCACCACGGCCACCGCGACCGTCGTCGCCGATTGCGCGACGGTGCGTGTCAGGCTTCTGACGCCGTACACGGCAAGAAATGCCACGACCGGGAGGATTGGAAGCGCGTATCTCGTCGTCACCGTTTCATGGAAGAGCAGGTGAAAGACGGTGTACGGCCCGACCAGGACGGCCACCAGCACCGCGACTCGCGGCGATCGCCACAACAGCATCACCATGCCGAAAACGGCCAGTGCGAAGATCAGCCATCCCAGCGGTATCGACGCCCATGGGTAGATGAAGGTCTCCAGCAGGCTGAAGGCAAGGCGCCGGGCCGAGGGGTTGCCGTACAGCATGTCGACGCCGGCAAAGTCCTCGCCCCCCTGCGCACCCAACGCGGCGCGATACGCGCGCAGTCCCCCGCTGGCAAACACGAGCGGAACGAACCAGATGAGCGTGCCAATGGAAAACGTCATCGCGCTGCCGAGCAACGCACCCGCGGCGCCTCGGCCCGCGCGCTGGAGCAGAACGAGCAGCAGCAGCGGCACTGTGAGCCATAGCGCCTGCGACCGCATGCCGATGGCCATCGCCGAAAGGAACGCGCCGAGGACGATCATCTGGCCCGAGGCAGCAAGCGCGTCGGGCGTCGTCTCTGGATTCATCCGTTGACGCGCGTACGCCGTCGAGAGCGCCGCCTGTGCCGCCAGGGTAAACGCCAGTCCAGGAATATCGCTGAGCGGGCGAAGCGCGTTGAACCAATACAGAGGGCTCGCAATCACGAGGATGGTGGCGAGGGGGGCGATCGTCCAGCGTCGATCGTCCAGCGTCGATCGTCCATCATCGGCGAGGGCGTCGAGGTTCTCGAAGAGTCTCATCAGTGGAAACACGGCAAGCGCGCCGAATATGGCGCCGAGCACGGCAAGGGCTTTCGCGTCGGATGGCACCGCCGTACGCGCGATCTTGCCGAGCGCCATGAACACTGGGTATCCCGGTGGATGCGGTTGGTGTTTCGTGGGATCGAAATCGTGAAGGCCGAGGGCGAAGTTCAGCGAGTCGACGTCCTCGAGAGTCGACGGAAGGAACAGGACGTGCGCGATGAGAAAGATCACCGCCAGTCCGGATGCCCAGCGCAGTTTTGCGAGCGTGTTCAAACCTGTCGAAGGATGAGCCCTTCGTTCAGACTTCCGGTGCGGTAGCCTTGCGGATCGATCGCGACCGATTCATAACCCGCGGCACGCAGCTCGCGCACAATCGCTTCGTGCATGCCGGGATCCAGCGCCCGCGGCAAATCCTCGCGCGCCACTTCGACCTTCGCGAGCGTGTCGTAGTGACGGACACGGCACACGCGAAAACCGAGGGCGTGCAACGCTTCTTCGCCGCGCTCGATCTGCCGCAGCTTCTCGGACGTCACTTCGTGGTGATACGGGATCCTCGACGAGAGGCATGCCGATGCGGGCTCGTCCCAGACGGGCAGGCCGGCGCGGCGCGATAACTCTCGAATCTCGGCCTTGCTGAGTCCGGCTTCGTCGAGCGGGCTCCGCACACCGAACTGCTTCGCGGCGATGCGCCCCGGACGATAGTCGCCGCGATCGTCGGCATTGGTGCCGTCGGCCACGTACGCGAACCCCCGTTCCCGCGCGATGGCGGTCAGGCGCGTGTAGAGCTCGTGCTTGCAGAAATAGCAGCGATTTTCGGGATTTGCCCGATACTCGGGCCTTTCGATCTCGCCGGTCAGAATGATTTCATGCCGGAGACGGCACTCGTGCGCGACTTTCAGCGCAAGCGCGCGATGATGGGCAGGGTAACTGGGACTCTCGGCGGTCACGCACAGCGCGCCGGCACCGAGCACCTCAGTCGCGGCATATGCGAGGTACGCGCTGTCGACGCCGCCGCTGAAGGCGACGATGACCGAGCGCATGTCGGACAGAATCGAGCGAAGCTCAGGCGTCACTCGTCCCAGTCCTCTTCCTCCTCCACGTCCTCGTCTTCGTCTAGATCGAGAGCCTCGGCGTCCTCGGCTTCTTCCTTTTCGTCGTCATCGTCATCATCGTCGTCGTCGTCGGAAGCCACGTCGAGCTCGATGGGCGACAGGCCGGTGATTTCGAGATTGGAGCCGCACTCGGGACAGCTGAGCAGGTCGCCCTTGTCCACGTCATACTCGTCGACTTCTATCTCCGCGTCACACTCGGGGCAGGTAGCCATTTCTTCGAATTATAACGAGAACCTGTTAGATTCTGCAACGCACGCTAACGGTTTCCGGCCCGTATTCCGATACATTCGAGAAGGACGACCAGCATCAGATGAACACCCGTGCGCCTGGCGCTAAAGCCGTGCTCGTTGCCGACGACACCGCGTTCGTGCGCGACCGTTTCAAGACTGCGCTCGAAGGCGCCGGTCATCGCGCAGTCACGGTCAAGAGCGCCGCGGAGCTTCTCGCGCGGGTGCGCGCGGATCTCGCCGATCTCGATCTCATCGTCATGGACCTGAGACTGTCGCACGCGAGCGGCGTCGAGCTCGTCAGGAGCATTCGCAAACTGGATAACGGGCGGTTGCCAATTCTGATCTTCAGCGGAACGATTGCGAGCGCCGACGAAGTACGCGAGTTGGCGGCACTCGGCGTGGCCGGCTACGTGAACGAGTACAGTGCCATTCAGCACATCCTGCCGTCGCTCGCCCCGCATCTCTTCCCGGACAATTTCAACCGGCGCGGCAGTCCACGCGTCGTGCTCGGTATCCCCATCGCGTACCGCTTCGGCAACACGATCGCCGCGGCCCTTACGTTGAACCTGAGCCGCGGCGGCATCGCCATTCGCACGACGAGCCCGCTCGAACAGAACGCCAAGGTGCGCCTGCGATTCCGCCTTCCGGGCTCCAAGCGCGACATCGACGCCGAAAGCCGGGTGGCGTGGAGCGATCCGCGATACGGCATGGGCCTGCAGTTCGAGAAGGTCGAGACGGCCGAGCAGGCGGCCATCGACGAGTTCGTGGACGCGCACTTCTTCTCGAGTAGAAAAGCGTAAGCCGTTCACCGTTTTCCGTTCACCGAACCCAGAACCCAGAACCCCAGAACCCAGAACCCAGTAGGATCGTGTCGGAGGTTGGGATATGGAAACCGGTCCGATTGACGTCGGATTCCGCCTGCTCGCGGTTCTGGCGCTCGTCCTGGCCAATGGCTTTTTTGTGGCTGCCGAATTTGCGCTGATCTCGGTCCGCAAGACCAGAATCGATCAGCTGCTCGCTGAAGGCAGCCGCATGGCGCGACCGGTCCGGAGGGCGCTGAACAATCCCGACCAGTTCATCGCTGCGACTCAGCTCGGCATCACGATGGCCAGCCTCGGCCTCGGCTGGATCGGCGAACCCGTGCTCGCCACGATGCTCTATCCGGTGTTCGCGAAACTGCCGGCAGTCATTTCCACTGCCACCGCGCATTCGTTCGCCGTCGCGATCGCGTTCTTCATCATCACTTCCCTGCACATCGTGCTGGGCGAACTCGCGCCGAAGACGGTTGCGCTGCAGTATCCCGAAAAGACCTCTCTTCTGGTCGCTAAGCCCACGGAGCTCTTCCTTCGAGCGTTCAGACCCTTCATTCGAGTGTTGAACAGCATGGGCTGGGCCGTGGTGAAAATGCTCGGCATGAAGCCGCCGAGCGGTCACGGGCTTGTGCATTCGGAAGAAGAACTGAAGATGCTCGTCACCGCCAGCCAGGAGGCGGGCGTGCTCGAGGAAGCCGAAGAGCAGATGCTGCATCGCGTCTTTCACTTCAACGAGTTCACCGCATCAGAGATGATGGTGCCGCGTACTGAGATGCCCGCGATCAGGGCAGATGCCTCCATCAGTGAAGTGGTGGACCTCGTCTGGCGCGGACGGCACTCCAGCCTTCCTGTCTACCGCGGCGAGCTCGACGACATCGTCGGCATCATGCTGGTCCCCGATCTCGTCAGGTCTCTCGCAGCGTCGACGCCACATTTCAGTCCAGCCGCGATCGCGCGCGAAGCCCTGACGGTGCCCGAAACGATGAAGGCAGACGAGCTGCTTCGCCAGATGCGCCGGCATCGCACGCATCAGGCGATCGTCATCGACGAATACGGCGGCACCGCAGGCATTGTCACGTTTGAACGGGTCATGGAGCGCATCGTTGGCGAGCTGGGCGGAGATTTCGGCACGGCCGGCCCACCGATTCGCCGGATCCAGGATGGATCGTTCGAAGTGGATGGCCTGGCGCTGGTCACCGACATCAACGAGCGTTTCGCACTGAATATCGACGAGGAAACCTTCACGACGATCGGCGGCTATATCCTTGGCCGGCTCGGACGCCGGCCGAAGATCGGCGATGCGGTCGACGTCGGCGGGCGCACGATACGGGTGGAAGCGGTGGACGGCCTGCGGGTGTCCCGTGTGCGGATTATCTGAGCCTAGTCGGCGCGGAGCAGGCGGAGACCGTTCGCGATCACGAGCAGCGACGCGCCCATGTCGGCAAGAACGGCCATCCACAGCGTGGCGAGCCCGGCAATCGCGAGCACGAGGACTACGGCCTTCAGTGCCAGCGAGAGCCCCACGTTGAATCGAATGTTCGCCAGGGTGGCGCGCCCAAGCCGAATCGCGAACGGAATCTTCAGGAGCTCGTCTGCCATGAGAGCGACATCCGCTGTCTCGAGCGCTGCGTCGGTGCCGACAACGCCCATGGCAATACCGAGATCCGCAGCCGCGAGCGCAGGCGCGTCGTTGACTCCATCGCCAACCATGGCCACCGTGCCGTACTCCTGACGCAACCGCTGAGTCACCGTCACTTTGTCGGCCGGCAGTAGCTCCGCGCACACTTCATCGATACCGATCTCGCGTGCCAGCGTGTCGGCCGACGCCCGGTTGTCGCCGGTCAGCATGACGACGTGCCTCACACCTTGCAGACGCAGCAGATCGACGGTGTCGCGACCCGCTTCGCGCGCGCGATCCGATAGCGCGATGATCCCCAGGGGCTGTCCCATTCGTGCCACGAGCACAGCTGTCCATCCAGACGCAGCCAGACGGTTGAGCCGGGCATGGATGTCGGCATTGCACAGCCCCCGTTCCTCAATCAATCGATGGTTTCCGATCAACGCAGACTCGCCGGCAACGGTCGCTTCGGCGCCTCGACCCGGCAACGAGGCAAAACGCGTCGATTCCGGCAGCTCAATGCCTGCCTCGAGCGCCTTGGCGAGAATCGCGCGGCCGACGGGATGTTCAGATCGAATCTCGAGCCCCGCCGCAAGGGCGAGAACATCGCGCTGCCCGGAACCATTCAACGAAATCACCTCGACGACATGGAGCACGCCCTTCGTCAGCGTCCCGGTCTTGTCGAACGCCACGCAGCGGACGCTTCCAGCCCGCTCCAGGTGAACGCCTCCTTTGATTAGTACGCCCTTGCGAGCGGCGGCCGCGAGTGCTGACACGACGGAGACCGGCGTGGAGATCACGAGCGCACATGGGCAGGAAATCACCAGCAGCACCAGCGAGCGATAGAACCAGGGACCGAACGGCTGCCCGAGCATCAATGGAGGA
>JAMQPK010000104.1 GCA_023717525.1 Vicinamibacterales bacterium
CGCGGCCGTATCGTGGCCTTGGCGAGCTCGCGTATCCGCTGTACGACTGGACAGCCACGGTCACACGCTGCGGCCGGATCTGCGGGCACCGCTTCAAAATCAATCTCAGCGTCGTTTTCGCGGGGCAGAACGTCGGCGTGCGGCAGGTGAGCGATCGGATCTGGCTGGTGAGTTTTATGGACTACGATCTGGGCTACGTCGACGACGACACCTGTCGCCTCGAACCGATTGAGAATCCGTTTGCAGCGAACGTGTTACCCATGTCTCCGGAATGAACTGTTACCTATGTGTCCGGAACAGACCAAGTTGTGATGGTTGCGGGGGGGGGATTTGAACCCCCGACCTTTGGGTTATGAGCCCAACGAGCTACCGGACTGCTCCACCCCGCGACATGGGCGCTTGTGCGCTGTACTGAGAGGGCCTTCAGGAACTTTCAGGACCGCCGAACCAATCAAGCCTATCACGCGCCTGTCAGCACGACAAGTGAGCCCGCCTTGACACGCCGCGATTCGATATTCAAGACTCCGAACACGGATGACAGAACAGAGCGCCCACAAACACGCGCGCGCCGCGAGCCCCCTGCTGATTGCCGCCGGCGCGCTGATGGGCGCCGTGCTCTTCGCCTACACGCTCTACACGGCCGGCCCGGCGCAGATTCTGGATGGCATCCGGCGTATCGGCTTCGGCTTCGGCCTGGTCCTGCTCCTGTCCGGATTCCGGATGGCCGTTCGCGCCAAGGCGTGGTCGCTCTGCGTCGAAGAGAACCAGCGCTTTCGTTTTCGTGACGCCTTCGCCGCGTTCGTCGCCGCAGATGCCATCGGTAATGTGACACTGCTCGGGCCCGTCGCCAGCGAAAGCGCCAAGGCCATTCTGGTGAGGCGCTGGCTGCCCATCTCGACCGCAATCTCTTCCGTGGTCCTCGAAAACATCTTCTACGGCATCAGCGTTGCGCTGATGGTCGGCGTCGGCACGCTGGCGTTTCTACTGGGTTTCCGGCCCTCGTCCGGGCCGCTGACCGTCAGCGTGGCCGTCAGCATCGTGGCGATCGTCGGGGTGATGCTCGTGTGGTGGGTACTGTCGGCTCAGCCACGGATCGTGAGTCGCTTTCTGCAGCACGACGCCGTTCGGAGCGCGGAGGACAGAATCTTCGCGTTCGTATCGGCGCGGCGAGATCGCCTGGCCGGAATTCTGACGCTCGAACTCGCCTTTCACGTCTCCGCAGTTCTTGAGATCTACCTGCTGCTCACGCTCCTCGTACCTCACTCAGCCCGCACCGTGCTCCTGGCGGTCATTCTGGAGACCGTCGAACGGTTGATTACGATTGCGTTCAAGTTCGTGCCGCTGCGCCTCGGCATCGACCAGTTCGGATCCGGCCAGATGGCGGAAGTCGTCGGCCTCGGTTCCGCCATCGGCATCACCCTGGCGACAGTACGCACGGCGCGCAACCTCTTCTGGGCCATCGTCGGCCTGCTGCTCCTGCTGAAGCGCGGCCTGTCGATGCGGGAGGTGGTGAAAGAAGTTGAGAGAATTGAAGACTGAAGATTGGACCGGCGCCCTGAACACGACGCCGGCCTCCCGACCATTGACTATCGTCTCTGACTATCGCCTATCGGCTATCGTCTATCGACTATTTTTCGCTCGCCGCTCGCTTCGCCAGATCCGGCGTGATCGTCCAATAGTAGATTGTCGCGCCGTCGACGCTGAGCGTCTGCTCGGGCTTCCAGTCTCCCATGTCGAAATCGTGCGACACGATGCGCGTGCCCGGCTTCAGGGTCTTCCAAAGCGTCGGGCGAAGCTTCAGATTCAGGCTCGGCAGGAGGTAAAGCGCGACGACGTTGGCCTCGCTGATATCGGTCGTAAACAGATCCTGATTCAGAATCCTGACGCGATCCCCGACGCCGCTCTTCGTCACGTTCTCGTTGGCTTCCTTGATGCGCTGCGGATCGATGTCGATCCCGATGCCGCGGGCACCGAGTTTTGCGGCCGTCACCACGATGCGGCCGTCGCCACAGCCCAGGTCGTATACCACGTCGCCGGCCTTCACATTCGCCACCTTCAACATCGCGTCAACGACGCTCTGCCTTGTTGGCACATAAATCACATCGGGTTGTCGGAGCGCCTGCGGGGGTGCCGCAACTTGCGCCGCCGCGGGCGGCACGGAAACCGCGGACAGGCCGAACAAAAGAACCAACGAGAGCACTCTGGCATTCGGACGCATGGATACCATCCCTTTCTGACGCAACGCTCGGTACGCTGGGATAAAAATCATTGTACACTGCAGACCGTTTGTCTGCGACGAACCTCAAAGACCGCTTCGAAGTCTGGTTTTTCGAGGGATATCACGAAACCATCGGCCCGCACGCGAAGCCTGTGCACACGGCTGCCTGGTGGAAGGTCATGTGCCTCACCGGGGTCGACTACTTCTCCACGCTCGCGTATCAACCAAGCATCGCATTTCTGGCGGCTGGGTACCTCTCCCCCGTCGCCACGCTCGTCCTGATTCTGCTGACGCTCTTCGGCGCGCTGCCGATGTACAGCCGTATCGCGCATATGAGCCCTCGCGGACAGGGCAGCATCCTGATTCTCGAAAAGCTGTTTCCGCGGTGGAAGGGTAAGGCGGTCGTCTTGTGCCTTCTCGGGTTTGCCGCGACCGACTTCGTCATCACGATTACCTTATCAGCGGCCGACGCCACGGCGCACATGATCGAGAACCCTCTGGTGCCGCGCGCGCTCGATCACCCGGTGGGCGTCACGATCGTGCTGCTGATTGTCCTCGGCTTGATTTTCCTGAAAGGCTTCAGCGAGGCGCTTGGCATTGCCACCCTGCTCGTGCTCACCTACATCGGCTTGAACCTCGTCGTCCTGACCACCAGCATCGGCCACGTGATCGCGAATCCGGACGTCGTCCGGCAGTGGCGGGCGGCGCTGTTCGCCCAACACGGGGGAAATCCCCTGATGGTGGTGGCCTTCGCTCTGCTGTTGTTTCCGAAGCTCGCGCTGGGTCTGTCGGGATTCGAGACTGGGGTCGCGGTGATGCCGCTGGTGAAAGGGGACCCCGACGACACGGAGGAGAACCCGAAGGGGCGAATCGCGAACACCATCAAGCTGCTGCGAACCGCGGCGCTCATTATGAGCGTACTGCTCCTTTCCAGCAGTTTCGTCACGACGCTGCTGATCCCGTCAGAGGCCTTCGCACACGGCGGTCCCGCCGACGGTCGCGCGCTCGCGTATCTCGCGCACGCATATCTCGGCACGGGTTTCGGCACGCTGTACGACATCTCCACCGTCGCCATCCTCTGGTTCGCGGGCGCATCCGCGATGGCGGGACTCCTGAATCTGATTCCCCGCTACCTTCCGCGCTACGGGATGGCTCCCGAATGGGCGCGCGCGCAGCGGCCGCTCGTGACGATGATCACCGGCATCACGATTTTCGTGACGATCATCTTCAATGCCAACGTCGACGCTCAGGGAGGCGCCTACGCCACGGGTGTGTTGGTGTTGATGAGTTCTGGCGCGATTGCCGTGGCCACGATGGCGTGGCGCGACGGGCGTCATAAGGCGGCGTTCACGGTGATCGCCATCGTGTTCCTGTACACGACGGTGACGAACATGTTCGAAAGGCCGGAAGGCCTCAAGATTGCGTCCGTCTTCATTTTGACGATCGTTGGAACATCGCTTATCTCGCGCGTCCTGCGCTCAACCGAGCTGCGCGTGCGCGGTGTCGAAGCCGACCGCGACGCGATGCAATTCATTCAGGCAGCGGGAAGAGCGGGCCCGATCCGGATCATCGCGAACCGGCCCGATCGGGGCGACCGCGAGGAGTACGAGAACAAGCTGCGCGACTCGCGGGAAACGCATCACCTGCCCAACGACGACGCGGATCTGTTCCTCGAGGTGCGCCCTGGCGACGTATCCGAGTTCAGCGAGATTCTGCAGGTCCGCGGCGTTGCCGTGAACGGATTTCGAATCCTGCGCTGCCAGAGCCCAGCCATTCCGAACACGATCGCGGCCCTGCTCCTCTACATCCGCGACACGACGGGTCAGATCCCTCACGCCTATTTCGGCTGGACCGAAGGCAACCCGATCACCTATCTGCTGAAGTTCCTCGCTTTTGGCGAAGGAGACACGGCCCCGGTCACGAGAGAAGTACTGCGGCAAGCCGAGAAGGATCCACTGCGGAGGCCACGCATACACGTGGGATAGGTGCGGGAGGTGCGGGGTGCGAGGGGTGCTAGGACAGAGAGTCCTCAACAAAAGAGCGGAGCAAGCGAAGGCCGGATTCGATCTCTTTGCAATGCACTCTCAACAGGCGCCGGCTTCGCGATGCCAGAACTTCAAAATCGCCGCGGGCCTGTGCCAGCGCGATCGTCCCGAAACTGTAGCGTTGTTCCGGCACGTGAATATCTTCCGCATCGTCTGACGTGATCTGCAGGAAGACGCCCGTGTTCGGTCCGCCCTTGTGCGCCTGTCCGGTCGAGTGGAGAAACCTCGGACCAAATCCCACTGATGTGGCAACGTTTCGGCGATCGCGCACCATCTGGCGAATAGCTTCCAACTCGCCCCGATGCGCTTCGTTCATCTCGATGAACGCGAGCACGCCGAAGTAGTCGCCCGGACCAAGAAGACGCAGAAACGCGTCGACGTACTCGATGACAGAGTCGTGGTCGCCCAGCAGCGGCCGGGTCCGGGCATCCGTGTATACCGATAGCCCCTGTTCGCGGATCAACGCCGCATCTTCCGGTAGCTGGCCGCTCTTCTCATACTCGGTTGCCAGGCGCCGCGTCACGATCTTGCTTTCCTCAACATCCGGCTGATCGAAGGGATTGACGCCGAGTACAGCGCCCATCACGGCTGTCGCGAACTCCCACCGGTAGAACTCGGCGCCAAGCGCATAGCGATCGGACCAGTCGATACGCACGATCGGATGACCGGCGCGCTCCAACGCATCGGCTGCCCGCTCGGTGGCCAAATCAGGCGCCTTCGTGGATCGCAGATGCACGAATACGCGATCGTCTCCATAGACGTCCGGCCCGCCAACGGCTTCCCCGTCGATTGGAATGATGCCCTTCCCTTGCTTGCCGAGCGACTCTGCGACCAGCTGCTCGAGCCACGCACCGAACCCCGCAAACGCCGGCGAGGCGATGAGCGTGGGCTTGTCTCTGCCGGCGAGCGCCAGCTCGCCGAGCATCGCTCCCAGCAAGAACGCGATGTTCTCGTCGCCGTCTGTCGCGCAGCGCCGCGCCATGCCTTCTGCATGGTCCAGCATCAGCGACACGTCGGCGCCGATAATCGCCGCCGGCACCAGCCCGAAATTCGACAACGCGGAATACCGGCCGCCGACCGACGGCACGCCTGCGAAGATCTCACGGAAGTGCTCCTGCTCGGCGATGTGCTGCAGCTTCGATCCCGGGTCGGTTATCAACACGAAGTGCCTGCCGGCCTCGACATCGCCGAGTTTCTGCACCGCCAGGGAGTAGAAATACTGCTTGAGGATATTCACCTCGAGCGTGCTCCCGGATTTCGACGCCACGAGAAACACCGTCCTCTTGAAGTCGATACGGCGTTCCACCGCGATAATCTGCGCCGGATTGGTTGAATCGAGCACATGCAGGTTCGGGTATCCAGGCTGAACACCGATGATGGAACGCATCACTTCCGGGGCAAGGCTCGAGCCTCCCATTCCCAGCAGAACGACGTCGGCGATCTGTTCGTGTTTGATCTGCCCGGCGAATCGCACGGCGCGGTCGCCGGAGGCGCGCTGTCCCATGGGCAGCGTCAGCCAGCCGATCCAGCGGTCTTCGCCGCTCCCCGACCAGACGGACGGATCGGCATTCCAGATGCGGCGCACGACTTCCTGTTCGCGCATCAAGCCGATGCGCGCGCGGACGCGCAGATCAAGATCTCGCGACAAGCTCCACGACACGTCTGAAGCCGGCATGTTCATGTGCGGAAGGCCCTGAATCCCAGAAGAAGCGCCACGAGCGACGCGTAAATTGCCGGGTGGAGGATATCAGCCTTTACGAGCCACCAATAGTGAATGACGCCGGCGACGGCCGTCGCATAGATCAAACGGTGAAGCCGATTCCAGTTGCGCCCCCCGAGGCGGCGAATCCAGCCGGTGGTCGACGTCACGGCCAGCGGCGCCATCGCGGCCAGGCCGATGAACCCGACTGTGATGTACGGCCGCTTGTACACGTCTTCCCAGATCGACGCCACGAGCCCGCGTGCGGTGCTCCACGCCCAGATCCCGTCCCTGAAATCGAGGCCGGCGAAGCGATCGGCGATCACGTAGATCAGGAAATGGAGAGACCCGTAGAAGAACGCGTAGAGGCCCATCATGCGGCGGAAGCGAATCAGCGCGTGCCAGCCGGTAAGCCGTCGGACCGGCGTGATGGCCAGCGTGATGACGATGAAGCGCAGGGTCCAGTCGCCCGTTTCGTGAGTGATTTCCAGGAGCGGATTGGCGCCAAGCGCGGCGTTGAACGCCCGCCAGATGAGCACCAGCAGCGGCAGCAGCCCGGCCGCGAGGACAGTGGGCTTCAATCTAGTAGTTTTTCTTCAAGTCCATGCCCGCGTAAAGCGACGCCACCTGGTCGCCGTAGCCATTGAAGACAAGCGTCGGCCGCATGAAAAACTCGCCGATCCGGCGCTCGCGGGCCTGCGACCATCGCGGATGATCGACGGAGGGGTTCACATTGGAATAGAACCCGTACTCGCTTGGCGCGCTCAACTGCCAGCTGTTCATCGGCTGCCGATCGGTCAGCCGAATCCGAACAATCGACTTGATGCCCTTGAAGCCGTACTTCCACGGCACGACCAGACGAATCGGCGCGCCATTCTGATTCGGCAGATACTCGCCATACAGGCCAACCGCGAGAATCGCCAGCGGGTGCATCGCTTCGTCCAGGCGCAACCCCTCGACGTACGGCCAGCGGAGCACGTCGCGGCGCTGGCCGGGCATCTGTTGCGGATTGAAGAGCGTCGTGAATTCCACGAACTTCGCCGTCGGCGCCGGCTGCACCGTTTTCAGAAGGCTCGCCAGAGGAAACCCGATCCACGGAATCACCATTGACCAGCGCTCGACGCACCGCATCCGATAGATCCGCTCTTCCAGCGCGTACGGTTTGATGAAATCCTCGAGCTGGTAATCGGCGGGCTTGTCTACCAGCCCGTCGACCTTGACCGTCCAGGGCTTGGTCTTGAGCGGTCCGGCGTTGTTCGAGGGGTCTTCTTTCTCGACGCCAAACTCGTAGAAGTTGTTGTAGGTCGTCGCGTCCTGATATGCGTTCGGTTTCTCGTCGGCGCCGTAGGGAGACTTGGCAAAATTCGGCACCTTCACACGAGGCCACGATGGGGCGGCATCGGCCTGCGGCACGCCAAGAGTGCCGGCCGCGGCACCGACCGCGGTAACGGCCGCCGCCTGAATGAACTCCCGCCGCCGAAGGTACAGCTTCTTGTCGGTAATCTCCGAGGAGCGGATCGCTGGCCTCGTTCTCAGTAACATAACGTCTCCTGGGCAACCATACAGTCATTATATAAGGACGGCAGGCACCCATCGCATGCAGGTGTTCTATCTCCACGGGTTTGCGTCTTCCCCAAGGTCGTCTAAGGCCGAGTTCTTCACCGAGCGCCTGAAAGCGCGAGGCGCCCTGGTGCACGTCCCCGACTTCAATGAGCCCGATTTTTCGACACTGACCATGTCACGGATGCTGCGGCAGCTCGAGGCCGGCATTGCCGAAATCCCGCCCGGGCCCGTCGTCCTGATTGGGTCGAGCCTCGGTGGATTCCTGGCGGTCGAAGCGGCGGCTCGGTCGGCAGGTCGGACGAGCCATCCCATCGACCGTGTGATTCTGCTGGCGCCCGCCGTCGAGCTCGAATGGGATCGCTGGACAGAAATCGCGAAGAGCGGCGGGGTGAACGCCTGGCGCCGGAACGGCGAGATCGAGATTTTCCACTACGGCGACGCTGCGCCGCGCCGGCTGAGGTTTGCGTTCTACGAGGACGCGCAGCAGTACAACGCTGCCTCCAGGCGGCTGAAGCAACCGGTGCTCATCTTCCAGGGACGGCTGGACGAATCCGTCAATCCCGCCCTCGTCGAGAAATTCTCGCGCGCCCAGCCGAATGCCGAGCTGCACTTGCTCGAAGACGGCCATCAGCTGAAAGAGAGCCTCGAGGTCATCTGGCGCGAGACCGCGCGCTTCCTCGACGTGACCAGCGGATTCTAGAGGAGCCGCTGGCAGTCCGGGCGGCATCGGCAGGCGATCTGACCTTCTCCGTCTGTCATGTAGTCGTAGGTGAGCTCTTCACCTTTCCGAATGTTTCTCGCCGCGCGAATCCAGATGATGTCGCCGATGATCTGGATGTAGCAGTTCGGCCGGCAGGAATGATTGATGAACCGCGCGACGTTTCCGCCGCGCGCCGCGTCGCGCACCCATCGGCGATTGATCTGGAAGCACCAGATCAATCCGTGTTTCATGTACCGCTGTTCACGCCGCAGGCTCTCCTGATGCGAGATTTTCTCGCCTGCATAATCGATGATGCGTGTGTTCTTGGTGATCCGCTTGTCGGCAAATACGCCCCAGCCGTGCAGTTTCGATCGACGCCGTGTGATCATGAGACTCCTGCGCCCGATTGCCTCCTCATTATGGTACAGTGGGCATCCATGGAAGGCATTGTCCGAGCCTGGGGAAGAATTCTTACCGGTTATCAGCCAAATCTGTCGATCGAGATTACGCGCGAGTGCCCGCTGACGTGTCCGGGCTGCTACGCGTACGGCGACGATCACCTCAGCGGCATCAAGCTGCGCGAGCTGCAGGATTTCAAGGGCCAGGAGCTGGTCGACCGTATGTTTGCGCTGCTCGACAAGTACCGCCCGCTGCACGTTTCGATCGTCGGCGGCGAGCCGCTCGTCCGCTATCGCGAGCTGAACGACATCCTTCCGCGCATGGCCGAGCGCGGCATCTACACGCAGGTCGTCACCAGCGCCGTGCGTCCGATTCCGCAGGAATGGATTGGGCTCCGGCGGTTGCAGGTCGTCGTGTCGATCGACGGACTGCAGCCCGAACACGATGAACGGCGCAAGCCCGCCACGTACGATCGCATCCTGAAGCACATCGAGGGACACAGCATAACGGTCCACTGCACCGTCACGCGCCAGCAGGTGCGCCGCGAAGGCTACCTCGAGGAATTCCTCAAGTTCTGGTCGGCGAATCCCGCTATTTCACAAGTGTGGATAAGTCTCTACACGCCGCAGGTCGGCGAGCTGTCCGCAGAACGCCTGACTCAGGCGGACCGCCGGAAAGTCGTCGACGACCTGCTCGTGCTGCGGACGAAATACCCGAAGCTGCACATGCCGAAGGGCCTAATCGAGACCTTCGTGAAACCGCCCCACTCGCCCGAGGAGTGCGTCTTCGCGCTTACGACAGCTTGCGTATCCTCGAATTTCGAGAAGCCGATCACCCCATGCCAGTTCGGCGGCAACCCCGATTGCAGCAATTGCGGCTGTATCGCCTCAGCCGGCCTGGCGGCCGTCGCCCGTCACAGGCTGCCGGGCGGCATCAGAGTGGGTGCGATCTTCGAAGGGTCGTTCAAGATTGGCACACGGGTGAAGGCAATCCGCGAAGCAGTGGAAAAAGGAAGGCCGGAGCAGATAGTCGCTAGTCAATAGACGATAGACAATAGTCCGAGACGATAGGCGGAAGACGGTGAACGGTAAACGGTGAACGAAAAAGGGCCGGTATTCTGAAAAGAGCCGGCCCTTTTGCTTCTTCCGACGATGGACGATCGACGATGGACGATGGACGATCGACGATGCCTACCGTCCCACCTTCAGCCGAACCCCGCCATTCACCAGCCTCGGTGTCCCGATCGTCGTGGGGTTCGTGCCCACGTAGTACACCGTGTCGAACAGGTTCTGCACGCCGAAGAACACGTCGACGTTCCGGCTCATCGTGCGCGAAACACTGAAGTTCGCCACCGCGTAGGCGGGCAGTCCGACTTCCGTCTTGGCAGGAATGGTCGGGAAAATCGTCGCGACGTTCAAGTCGTCGTCAAATTGCATCGACGAGTACTCGGTATCGAAGGAAATGTTCACGTACTTCGGGTGGCTGTAGTTCACCGCGAACGACACGCGGTGCTTGGGGACCTGAGCCAGATACTTCCCCGTCAGGTCGTTGCCCACCGCATCTGGAGCCGACTCGTGGACCTTTGCCAGATCGTAGACGTAGGCAGTCGATACGCTCAGGTGGGTATCGATACGGTACGCCAGGTCGGTCTGAAAGCCGCTGATGTTCGTGCTGCCCAGGTTCTTGAGTTGGCGGCACGTAGGTGCACCCGCGCAACCCGGTGTGACAGGGACATTGTTGGTGGCAACAGTGACATTGGCAATCGGATTGTTCACGCGATTATCGAACCAGGTGCCGCGAACGGTCACACGGTCGTTGGCCGCGACGCTGAGGCCAATCTCGCCCCCCGTGAGCCGCTCCGGTCCCAGCGTTTCGTTGGCGAGCGTCAGGACCTGGCCGACGCGGAACGGACTGTAGAGCTCCTTGAGCGTCGGCGCCCGGAAGCCCTTGCTGATGCTGCCCCAGAGGCTTACTCGATCGCTTGCCCTATACAAGGCCGCGAGACGCGGGCTGAAGGCTGTATCCGATTTGTCCGGCAATGGATCTTTGTGAGCCGCTGTCGGCTGCATAGTTGCGAGGAGAGTCTCGCGATTGTGCGCGTCGTGGTTCAGCCAGTTGTCGACCCGGACCGCCAACGTCAACTGCAGCTTAGACGTGATCTCCATCAGGTCCTGCGCAAAAAACCCGGTGAAGTTCTGCGTGCCACCCGCGACCCGGTGGATGAGGGGCGTGAGACCAGTCGCCAGCGCATACGTCAGCTCGTCGCTGTCGCCTTCGATCCGGCGGAAGTCGGTACCAGCCGACACAACGTGCGCACGGCCGCGCGCGTCGAACGCGCGAGACCACTGCACCATCGTTCCCACGGCATTTGTCGGAACAGTCTTCTCCAGTGAGAGATTGCTCACACTGCGGGGCGGGGTCGCCGCCGGCACGGCGAACGTGTTCTGAAAGAAGTCGACGTTGTCGACGAAGACGCGGCCTTCCAGGTTGCTGCCGTCCTTCAATCGCAAGCGGGTCCCGCCATTGCCGTACTTCCAGGTCGTATTGTTCAACTCGCCGATCTTTCCGTTGTCGCGATCTTCGTCAAACACACCGGCGCGGAAAAACACGTTGACGCGATCGGTCGGGTTGTAATCGAGCCGTCCGCTCGCATTCTGATAGCGAACGTTGGCTTCGTTGTCGACCGCGCCGCGTTCTTCCGGGGCAACGATGACATAGCCGTCGGTCTGCAGCGCCGTCGCGTCGAAGCTTACGGCGACCTTCCCCCAGACATCGCTCGCGAACAGATCCAGCTTCGGCGTCCCGCGATTGCCGTATTGCGGCTTGAAAATAACCGTTCGAGGCGAAGGGCGGTTCGAGACGACGTTGATGACCCCGCCCATGGCGTAATTGCCGTACAGGCTCGAGGTCGCGCCGTCGACCATCTCGATGCGATCGGCGTTCATCATCGGCATGCGCGTCCAGTACACCCAGCCGCCAAACGGATCGTTGAACGGAACATCGTCGAGGAGCACGAGCGTCCGGCTGACACCGCTCGGCCCGATGCCGCGAAGTGACACGCCTTGCGCTGTGGGATTGGCCACGATGCTGCTGGTTCTGCGAAACAGGCTGAACGTCGGTATCTGCCTCAGCACGTCGTCGGCGACCACGGCGGGCGACCGTTCGATCTGCTCGTTGCTGACGACGTTCACGCTGGCGGGGATGTCGGCAATACGCTGCTCGAACCGTGCTGCGGTGACGACCAGTTGTTCGGTAATGCCGGCCGGTTTCAGGCGCACTTCAATTGTTTGCGATGCCTGCGCCTGAAGATCGGCAGACACTTCCTGCACCTGAAATCCCGCCGCGCTGACGCGAACGCTGTACACGCCAGGCGCGAGCCCCTGCAACGTGAACCGCTCTGTGGCGCTCGTCGCCGTGCGGCTGAGGTTGGCTTGCCGCTGTGTGGCGGTGACCTGCGCGCCAAGTACCGGCAGCCCCTGCTCGTCGAAGACCGTCACATCGATGCGACGGTCATTACCATTATTGGCAGAGGTCTGCGCCTGTAGTGGTCGAACGCCGCCGAGTGCCACCGACAGCACCGCCAGCAGAAGTAAGGCCCTTCTCATCGAGTCCCCCAAAGTCTGTTGAACCGGGCTAGATTAGCACAGGCCCTAGTGAAAATCGTGCGAGTCGACGTCGATGCGCGCGCCTCCCAAACCATGTAAACGCTCCGCTTTTACCGACGTAACGCCTTCCTGGTTCTGCAGGATGCCATCCACCAGCAAAAACGGCTCTTCCAGAATTTTGAATCGCTCGCGGACGAACAAGTCTGGCCGGACGATGATGTTTGCGATGCCGGTTTCATCTTCCAGCGTCAGGAAGACAAAGCCTTTCGCCGTGCCGGGGCGCTGCCGGGTGATGACGGCGCCGGCAACGCGGATACGGCGGCCGTCGCGGCTGCGGGAGAGGTCGATCGCGCGCAGAACGCCACGCATCGCGAGTTCGGTGCGGCGCATAGCCATGGGATGCGGTCCGATTGTGAGATTGGTACCGGCGTAGTCGGCGACCAACCGCTCTTCGGTCGACATGGCCGGCAGTGGACAATCGTCGGCTTTGGGCTCTGGGCTTTGGGATTCGGGCCGGCTGAACAACTCGCCGGCGGGGCGCACGGCTTTTTCGACCTGCCAAAGCGCTTCGCAACGCTCGTAGCCGAACGACGCGAACGCGCCGATGTCGGCGAGCGTCTGCAACTCTTCACGACGAGCGCCGGTGCGATTTACCAGATCGTCAACGGAGGTGAATCGGTGCGGGGGGTGCGAGAGGTGCGAGAGGTGCGACCAGTCGTGCGCGCAGGTATTGCAGAAGAACGAACCAGCGCGGACGGTCTCGAGCATCGATTGATCGTCACACCCGCATTTGGGACACACCTCCGGGTGCGTAGGTGCGTGGGTGCGTAGGTGCGTCGGGTTTTTCTCAGCCCTCTGCCCTCTGCCCTCTGCCCTTTCAATGGCCTGTCCTACTTCCTCGCGCAGGCCGCTGACATATCGCAGCCCCAGGCGTACGCTGCCGTCGCCATCGACGCGGCACAGCCAATCCGAGTGCTGAACGTCAACGCCGGTGAAGCGGACGCCGCGCCGCTGCGCGTCCTTCACAAGCGTGGCCGGCGAGTAAAAACCCATCGGCTGGTTGTTCAGCATCGCCGTGTAGAACGCCGCAGGAAAATGCACTTTCAGATACGCGCTCGCATACGCGAGCAGCGCAAAGCTCGCGGCGTGCGATTCGGGAAAGCCGTAGAGCGCGAAGGCGCTAATCGACGCAATGATCTGCTCGGCAACATCGCCGCCGATGCCCTGACGCGCCATGCCCTCCCGCAGCTTCACCTCCACCTGTTTCATCCGCCGCTCGGAGCGCTTGAAACCGAGCGCGCGGCGCAGCTCTTCGGCCTGGCCGCCGCTGAACCCCGCGGCGACCATTGCCATCCGCAGCAATTGCTCCTGAAACAACGGGACGCCGAGCGTGCGCGCAAGAATCGGCTCGAGCAACGGATGCGCGTACGTCACTGGCTCGCGGCCGGCACGCCGGTTCAAATAGGGATGCACCATCTGACCCACGATTGGACCGGGGCGGATGATCGCGACCTGCACGACGAGATCGTAGAAATGCTCTGGATGCAGCCGCGGCAGCGTGGCCATCTGCGCACGCGATTCCACCTGAAAGACACCAATCGTGTCGGCTTCCTGGAGCATGCGATACACGTCGGGATCGTCTGGGGGCAGGTGGGCGAGATCGACGATAGGCTCTTGGCTTTGGGCTTTGGGCTCTGGGCCGGGGCGGTTGACGAGTTCGATGGCGTCTTGCAGCACGGCCATCATGCCGAGGCCCAGCAAGTCGACTTTGACCAGGCCCATGTCGGCGCAATCGTCCTTGTCCCATTGAATGACGACGCGGCCAGGCATGCTGGCGTTTTCGAGAGGCACGACGCTGTCGAGTTGCCCCTGACAAATCACCATGCCCCCGGAGTGCTGGCCGAGATGCCGAGGCAGATCCTGCATGCGATGCCAGAGATCGGCGAACAACCGGAACGTGGGATGACCGGCGTCGCATCCGGCGTCGCGCATCCGCCGCCCGAGCGTGTCGGCCGGATCGACGAATTCGAACTGATTCATCACCTTCGCCAGTCGATCGACCTGCGCCGGATCGATGCCCAGCGTCTTCCCCACTTCGCGCGCAGCGCTGCGTCCGCGATAGGTGATGACGTTCGCCGTCATTGCCGCGCCAAGGCGACCGTATTTTTCGTAGACATGCTGGATGACACGCTCGCGGCGGTCTCCGCTCGGCAGGTCCAGATCGATGTCGGGCCATTCCCCACGCTCTTCAGACAAAAACCGCTCGAACAACAGGTTCATCCCGACCGGATCGACAGCGGTAATGCCGAGGCTGTAGCACACGGCGCTGTTCGCCGCGGATCCGCGCCCCTGCACGAGGATGTCGTTGTGGCGGCAGAAATTGACGATGTCCCACACGATCAGGAAGTAGCCGGCGAGATCGAGCCGCTCGATGAGATCGAGCTCGCGGGTGATTTGCGCGCGCGCCCGGTCGTGATACGGGCGATAGCGATCGCGCGCGCCCAGGTCGGCCAGCTTGCGGAGGAACGACGCCGGCGTCTCGCCGGGAGGCACGGGATATTCGGGAAAGCGATAGCCCAGATCGGCCATGGTGTATTCCAGCCGCTCGGCCAGCGCCTCGGTGGCCGCGACCGCTCCGGGAAGATCGCTGAAGAGCCGCGCCATCTCTTCCGGAGGCTTGAGATAGCGCTCGGCGTTGCGTGCCAGCTTTTTTCCTGCCGACGCGAGCGTCGTCCTGTGATGGATGCACGTCAGCACATCGAACAACGGCCGCTCGAGTGGATCGGCAAAACGGACGCCGTTGGTCGCGATGATCGGCACATGAAACGTTCCGGCCAGATCGACAAGCGCGCGATTGCCGGCCTCTTCATCGCGCAACAGATGACGCTGCAGCTCGACGTAGACGTTCGATCGGCCAAACAACCCTACGAGCGGATCGATGAACCCGCCGACGCCATATCGCGCCGCCGTCAGCAGCTCGCGCCCGGCGAGCGCCACCAGGCCACTGGTGTGCCCCTCGAGGTCATGCACGGTCAGCGCGCCCTCGCCTTTCGGCGCGCGGAGCTTCATTGTTGTGACCAAGCGGCAGAGATTGCGGTAGCCCTCTTGGGATTCGATGAGGACGGGGAGTTTCAGGTGCGGGAGGTGCGGAGGGTGCGAGAGGTGCGAGAGGTGCGGAGCGAGTGTTAGTTCGGCGCCGATGATCGGGCGGATGCCTGCGGCGAGCGCGGCCCGATGAAAGCGCGGCGCACCATAGACGCCGTCACGATCGAGCAGCGCAAGGGCGGAATAGCCGAACCGGGCCGCCTGCTCAATGAGCGCTTCTGGAAGAGAAGCGGCTTCCAGAAAACTGAACGCGGACGAGGTGTGGAGCTCGAAATACATTGGAGATTGGGTGATTGGAGATTGGGTGATTGATTAGTCAAGGAAGCCGTCGATGAACCACGTGTTGTCGTTCCGCGCATGTGAAATTCGATACGCCACGCCGTCGTTCAACCGCACGTCCCACTCATCGCAATTCCAGGGTGTAATGAGCCACCAGTCGCCCGAGGAGCGCCATGGGCCGTCGCAGCGCTCGACCGCTCCGCCGCTGAATCCGCGCCGATCGGTCGTCACACGCGCAGGCTTTCCCTGCTGCATCGTGACGCGCGCCGGAATCGGCCTGCGAAACCGCCGGATGATCTGAGCTGGATGGGCTCCAGGCTTCGGGCTTTGGGCTTCGGGCCGTGTCTGGCCCGGAGTCCGGAGCCTGGAGTCTGAAGCCAACTGCGCAGGTTCCGGCGCGAAGTCCGTCATCGCAAACGCGCCCGGACGATACGAATCGACGAGCGCAGGGGCGCCGACGCGATCGCCGCCCATC
The DNA here is from genome assembly GCA_023717525.1 of Vicinamibacterales bacterium. Lineage (GTDB taxonomy): Bacteria > Acidobacteriota > Vicinamibacteria > Vicinamibacterales > JAMQPK01 > JAMQPK01. The sequence continues at coordinate 16,089 of JAMQPK010000104.1, forward strand.
AACGCGCCGAGCCGCGCGAGCAGCGTGGCCAGCTTCTCGGCCGGCAGCGCGCGCGCGAACAACCCGAATTGCAGGACGCGCCCCTCGGTGACGTCGACGCGAACCGTGACACGATCGATTGCGGCAGGCGGCGGATGAGTTTCCAGATCGAGCAGCGCGAGCGTGCGCAATACGCGGGCATCGCGCATGGGCGCCGGTAACTGCACAGATCGCGCGTACACATCGCGCGTGACGAGCTTTAAGCTGATCTGCAACGCCACCGCGCCCCGATCGCGTTGCTCGAGGCGCTCGCACAATGGATCGAACAGCCGCGCGAAGACGAAGGACAGCGGCTCGAGGCCGTCGATCGGCCACTCGAGCTCGATCGACTCTTCAAACCCTTCTTCCTCGCCGGTCGCAACGAGCGGGCGCGCATCTTCCCCACGCGCCCAGCGCTGCCACATCAATCCTTCCTGGCCGAGCCGTTCGGACAGATCGGCCGACGGGAGCGCAGCCAGATCGCCGAGGGTCCGGAGGCCCCAGCGCGTGAGTTGATCCACTTTGGGCTCTGGGCTTTGGGCTTTCGGCCTGGAGCCAGAAGCCCGGAGTCTGGAGTCGAATTCCGACAGCGCGCTCAGTGGCAACGGCGCAAGCGTGGCCGCTTCGGCGCCTTCGGGCACGACCGTGAGGCCTGCGCGCGACTGCGCCAGCAGAATGGCTGCCGTTGTCGTCGAGGCGATGGCGATGTTCACGCGGAGACCGCTGTCGGCGGCGTTGCGGCGCAACTGCTCGCCGATGGCGCGCGCGTCGCCAAGCAAACGCCCCAGCCCGCCGATATCGAGCGTGACGACGCGATCCCCATGCGTCTCGATGCGCGGAGAAAAATCGCGCGCCAGCCGCACCAGCGCCTCTGCCCTCTGCCCTCTGCCCTCTGCCCTGAGAGGTTCGGGCTTAGCACGCCGCGGCAGATAAAGGCACGCAAACATCACGAGTCTCCATCGTGCGCGTCTGAATCACATGCGCGGTGATGCCCGGAGCCTGAGGCCCGGACCCCGAAGCCAACTGAATCGTCACCCCGCCCGCACTTCGCGCGATCGGCGCCGATCCAATCAGCACGCACGCGGTGTCGCTTCCTTCGATCACCCGGTGCAGCCGAAGCCAGGTCGTGAACGGCAGACGGGAAAGCGCTTGAGTACCTATTTCGGCCAGGTCGAGCACCACGAGGCCGAACCCGCCTGCCTGCAGGATCAGGTTTGCCGCTTTCACCGCGCGATCGAGGCTTTTCTGGAGGGTGCCGTATTCACACGACAAGCTGACGCGTGACGAGCTCGTCGCCTCGCCACGCACCCACAACATCCGTGAAAAATCGATGCCGCTTGCCGCCGCCGATACTGGGTCGAACATATCGAGCGGATCGACGAGCGCCACCGCTTCTCCGCGTGCCGTCGCGCCTGCCATGGCAGAAACAACCATCGCCATCCGGCCAGATGAGCGGGGTCCAGCGAGTTCCGACAACTGGCCACGCGGAATGCCTCCGCGCAATCGCGCGTCGAGATCCGGAATGCCGGTCGGTACCATCGTGCGGATTACGTCGTGACTAGAGGGCTCGATCTCCAATCCGGAGATGGCAAGGGTGTGGTCGAGCTTTCGAAGACGCAGGAGTGATTCCAGGTCTTCTCGCGACAGGCTCGGTGCAGCGGCAGGCGACATCTTCTCGGCCTCCAGATGACTTTCGCTTTATGTTCGCCATCATACCGAGCGGCATTCCCGCCGTCAAGTGGGTCGAAATATTCAGGTTAGGATACGCATTCCGGACATTTCGTTGGCCGAATCCCATTCCCAGACGGAGACCACGCCTACCTCTGCTTCTTCGCGGCATGCCCGGCGCATTGCCGCGGCACTGCTTCATCGCGATTTTCGCGTGCTCTGGTGTGGCGCGTGCACCTCGAGCATCGGCACATGGATGCAGAGCCTGGCCGAAAACTGGCTGGTGCTCTCGCTGACCGCGTCGGCATTCTTCCTCGGCCTGGATGCCTTCCTGCAGCAACTGCCGATCATGTTGTTCACGTTGATCGGCGGAGTCGTTGCCGATCGCTACGATCGCCGGCTGACCCTGATGTCGTCGCAATGGGTGCAGCTTGCAACCGCCGCCACCCTCGGCACGCTCGCGTACTTCCACGTCATTCAAATCTGGCACATCCTGGCGTTGTCGTTCGTGACCGGCACCGCGCAGGCGTTCGGCGGACCCGCCTATCAATCGTTGATTCCGTCCCTCGTCGGCAAGCAGGACCTCACGAATGCGATCGCGCTGAATTCCATCCAGTTCAACGTTGCCCGTCTCATCGGCCCTTTGCTCGCCGGTGCAACGCTCGCGGGGTTCAAGCGCGCAGGCGTTCCCGAGATGACCGCTTACGCCGCCTGCTTCGGCCTCAACGCCCTCTCGTTCCTCGTCGTCATCGTCTCGTTGATGTCGCTGCGTATCAAGCATCTGCCCGCGCCGAAAAAACTTCAGATGATGGAGGAATTGCGCGAGGGTCTCAGGTACGTACGTCAGGAGCGCAGCATCCGTGCGCTGATGGTGCTCGGCGCCGCGACGACGTTCTTCGGGATTCCGATGCTGACGTTGCTGCCGGTGTTTGCAAAGGACGTGTTCGGATCCGACGTCGAGGGCTACAGCATGCTTCTCGCCTTCTCTGGCGCCGGCGCCGTCGTGGGATCGATGATCGTGGCGTGGCTCGGACGATTCCCGCGCATGGGGGTGACCACGTTGACTGTTCAGGTGCTCTTCGGCGTGGTGATCACCGCGATGGCGCTGAATCGCTCGCTGTACGTCACCTACCTGCTGCTCTTCCTCAGCGGCGTGGCGTTGATGATCGTGCTGTCGTGCATTACCTCGCTCGTGCAGTTGATTGCGCCGAATGAAATGCGCGGCCGCGTGATGAGCATTTACCTCGTGGCATTTCGCGGCGGAATGCCGCTCGGCAGCCTCGTGAGCGGCTATGTCGCGAGCGTCACGTCTGCCCCGACCGTGCTGACGGTAAACGGCATCGTGTTGTTGGCGGTGAGTGCGTATTTCCTGATGAAGAATCAGGAAATCAGAGCGCTGTAATCCAATACACGCCAAGCGCCAGCGAGCCGAGCGCGGTGGCAGCCGCGGCGGCACGCGAGACTTGTCCGGTCATGCGCCTGTCGGCAAGCGTGTGCGCGAGGATGATGCCGAAGAGCGACATCGAGGCGAGAATTCCCAGCGCAAACAGCGCGACGAGAAACAGCAGCATGCCGAAACCCTGCGACGAGTTCCACAGCGGCAGCGACAGCATCAGCGCGCGAAGCCCGCTGATGGCGAAGACCGCGCCCAGCACTCCGGGCAGCGCGGTGTGAACGGCGGGCCGGTGTGAATGCTGCCTGCCGAGATGCAGATGCCAATGGCTGTGCAGCCCATGTTCGCCGTGCGGGTGCGCGTGCGAGTGCGCGTAGAGACGGCCCGAGTACGCAAGCCAGCCGCCCATCAACCCAAGAACGATCAGAAGGCATCCGCCCAGGAATTCGCCTCCTTGTTCGAACCTCGCAGGAATCTGCCAGCCAAAGAACAGGGCAAGGGTGGCGCCAATTCCCAGCAGAAGCGCATGGCCGACCGCAAACCTTAGAGCCAGCCAGAACGCCCGGCCGTATCGCGCGGGCCCGAGCGGTGTCGCCAGCGAGAGCGCCGCGATCGCCATCAGATGATCCGCTCCAAGCCCGTGAAGAAATCCCAACGCCAGCATCGATCCGCTCAGCACGGGGAGATTATAGATGGCTTTAGGCTTTGGACTCTTGGCTTTAGGCGAGCTTGGCAGGGCCCAAAGCCGAGGGCCAAGAGCCCAGAGCCGTTCCGACCGCCTTGCTTTTCAACATACACGCATATATATTCATGTATGTGAAGCACGCTGGTGACCTGTTCCGCCTGCTCGGCGACGAAGTTCGCCTGCGGCTGCTGCGTGTGCTCTCTGCGCGGCACGGACGACTCAACGTCAGCGAGCTGACGGCCGTACTGGGCATCGCGCAGTCGGGAGTGTCGCGCCACTTGCGCCTGTTGAAGGAAGCCGGGCTCGTTGTGGAAGAGCGCGGCGGCGGTTTCTCGTTCTATCGACTCTCCCCCGCCCTGGTCGATGGCGGATTCAACGGCCTCTGGGCGACCTTGAAGGCCCAGTTTGCGGAATCTGCCACCTTGCCGGGCGCTCGCGGTGATGACGCGCGCCTTCAGGAAGTCATTCGTCTCCGTAAGGAGAATTTTGAGGTGCACGGCACCGATCGCGCGCAGTTCGTTCCCGGCCGAAGCTGGGCTGCGTGGTCTCGCGCGCTTGGGTTGCTGCTTCCGCCAGTCGACGTCGCAGATCTCGCGTGCGGCGAAGGGTACCTGTCCGTCGAGGCGGCACGCTGGGCGCGTGGCGTCGTCGGTATCGACCGCTCGCCCGATGTGCTGAAGCGGGCGAAAGCGCTCGCGGAGCGGCGCGGCGTCAGGAACATCACCTGGAAACGCGGAGAGATCGAGAAGCTGCCTCTTGCCGACCACAGCGTCGACATTGCCCTGCTGTCGCAGGCGCTGCATCATGCTGTAGAGCCGGCACGCGCGGTCGTCGAGGCCGTGCGCATTCTGCGGCCCGGCGGCCAGCTGCTCGTCCTCGACCTTCGCGAGCACGACCAATCCTGGGTCCGCGATCGCGTCGGCGATCGCTGGCTCGGCTTCAAGGATGACGCGCTCGAACGGATGCTGAAGAGCGCCGGGTTGGCGGACGTCGCCGTTCGCATCGGCGCGCGACTGGCCGGCGACCCGTTCACCGTGCTGGTAGCCAGCGGCGTCAAGTCGCCAGCGTCAACTCTTTCAACTCTTGACCCTCGCCGATCGACGATCGACGATGGACGATCGACGATTGCCTGATATGACTATCCGCACCCGTCTCGAACATCTTCTGAATGAACGGATCCTCGTGCTCGACGGCGCGATGGGCACGATGATTCAGCGCCACAAACTCACCGAGGAGGACTTCCGGGGCGAACGCTTCAAGTCGCACTCCAGGGAACTGCGCGGCAATAACGACATGCTCGTGCTGACGAGGCCCGACATCATCCTCGAGATTCACGAGCAGTACTTGCAGGCGGGCGCCGACATCATCGAAACGAACTCGTTCAGCGGGACGACGATCGCGCAGGCCGACTACGCCCTCGAGCCGCAGGTCTATGAGTTGAACGTCGAAGCGGCAAAGCTCGCGCGGGCGGCCGCGGACAAATTCTCGACGCCGCAGAAGCCGCGGTTTGTCGCCGGAGCGATGGGACCAACCAACAAAACGCTCTCGATCTCGCCGGATGTGAACGATCCGGCGTTTCGCGCCGTCACCTTCGATCAGATGAAGACCGCGTTCGCCGAGCAGGTCCGCGGTTTGATCGACGGCGGCTCGGACATGCTCCTGGTCGAAACAATCATCGATACCCTCAGCGCGAAGGCTGCGCTGCTCGCGATCTCCGAAGTGGACCCCGAGGGCCGGGTGCCGGTCATCCTGTCGGCGACCATCACCGATCGCAGCGGCCGGACGTTGTCCGGGCAAACGATCGACGCATTCTGGGTCGCGGTGGCTCACGCTCGGCCGCTGGCGGTCGGCATCAACTGCGCCCTCGGTGCCCGAGAAATGCGGCCCTATCTGGCCGAGTTGTCGCGCGTCGCCACGACCTACGTCAGCAGCTATCCCAACGCGGGGTTGCCGAACGCGTTCGGCCAGTACGATCAACACGCGCCGGAAACAGGCGAACTGGTGAAGGACTTCGCCGTCAGCGGCTTCGTCAATATCGTCGGCGGCTGCTGCGGGACGACGCCTGATCACATCAAGGCGATCGCGGACGCGGTCGCCGGCGTTCAACCGCGCAGGATTCCGACATCGGATCGCCGCCCGACCTTCAAGTCGCCCCACACCCAGTTTGCCGGGCTGGAGGTTCTGGGCATCCGCGCCGACAGCAATTTCCAGATGATCGGCGAGCGCACGAACGTCACGGGCTCGAAGAAATTTCAGCGGCTGATCAAGGATGGCAAGTTCGGCGAAGCCGTCGACGTGGCGCTCGAACAGGTGCGTGGCGGCGCGAATCTGATCGACGTCAACATGGACGAGGGCCTGCTCGATTCAGAAGCCGCGATGACGCACTTCCTGAATTTGATCGCGACCGAACCGGAAATTTCCCGCCTGCCGATCATGATCGACAGCTCCAAATGGTCGGTGCTCGAAGCTGGGCTGAAGTGCGTGCAGGGCAAGCCGGTGGTGAACTCCATCAGCTTGAAGGAAGGCGAGGAGGATTTCCTTCGCAAGGCTAAACGCATCCAGCAGTACGGCGCGGGCGTCGTCGTGATGGCGTTCGACGAGACCGGACAGGCCGACACGATTCAGCGCAAGGTCGACATCTGCAAGCGTGCCTATGCGCTGCTGACGCAGAAGCTGGACTTCGATCCGACCGACATCATCTTCGATCCGAACATTCTCGCGATTGCCACCGGGCTGGAGGAGCACAACGAGTACGCCATCAACTTCATTGAGGCTACCCGGCGGATCAAGGCGGCCTGCCCGGGCGTAAACTTCAGCGGCGGCATCAGCAACCTGTCGTTCTCGTTCCGTGGAAACGACGTGGTTCGCGAGGCGATTCACTCGGCATTCCTGTTTCACGCGATCAAAGCTGGGCTCAACATGGGCATCGTGAACGCCGGCCAGTTGATCGTCTACGAAGACATTCCAAAGGACCTGCTGGAGCACGTCGAAGACATCATCTTCAATCGGCGGCCTGACGCGACCGAACGCATGGTCGAGTTTGCCGAGACCGTCAGAGGCTCCGCGACCAAGCGTGAAATCGATCTGAAGTGGCGGGATACCACTGTGGAACGACGGCTGTCGCACGCACTTGTGCACGGCGTTCTCGACTTCCTCGAGCCCGATCTGGAAGAGGCGCGCGGCAAGTACGCGCGGCCGCTTGAAATCATCGAAGGACCGCTGATGGACGGCATGAAGGTCGTCGGCGATCTGTTCGGCGCCGGCAAGATGTTCCTCCCGCAGGTCGTGAAGAGCGCGCGAGCCATGAAGAAGGCCGTCGCGTTCCTGATGCCCTACATGGAAGAGGAAAAGGCACGGGCCCTTCTCGCCGGCACGGTCACCCGGGCCCAGGGCAAAGTGCTGATGGCCACCGTGAAAGGCGACGTCCACGACATCGGCAAGAACATCGTCGGCGTCGTGCTCGGGTGCAACAACTACGAGGTGATCGATCTCGGCGTCATGGTGTCGACCGAGAGGATTCTGCAGACCGCGATCGACGAAAAGGTCGACATGGTCGGCTTGAGTGGGCTCATCACGCCATCGCTCGACGAAATGGTGTTCGTCGCCAGCGAGATGGAGCGGCGCGGCTTCACGCTTCCCCTCTTGATTGGCGGAGCGACGACGAGCAAACAGCATACGGCTGTGAAGATTGCGCCGGCGTACCACAACACGACGGTGCACGTGCTCGACGCGTCCCGCGCCGTGGACGTGGTGTCGACGCTGCTGAACCCGGAGAGGGTGGCCGGCTTCGATCGCGAGAACAAGATCAAGCAGGACGAGATCCGTGAGCAGTACACGAGCCGTCTCCGGCGCCCGCTGCTCTCCTACTCGCAGGCGTGTGCAAACGGACCGAAACTCCCGTGGAACGACGTGCCCAAGCCATCGTTTACCGGGCGCCGATTCCTGGATGATGAGCCCCTGGGCGACATCGCGAAGTTCATCGACTGGACGTTGTTCTTCTCGACCTGGGAGCTGAAAGGATCATTTCCTGCGATCCTCACACATCCGCAGTATGGCGCTGCGGCAACCGAACTGTTTCAGCATGCGCAGGAAATGCTTGACCGCATCGTCGAGAGCCGCCTGCTGAAGGCCCGCGGATCGTACGGGTTCTGGCCGGCGAACAGCGACGGCGACGACATGGTTCTCTACACAGACGAAACACGAACGAAAGAGGTCGTCCGTTTCAATATGCTGCGTCAGCAGGAAGCGATGCCAAGCGGCCAACCGAATCGATCGCTGGCCGACTTCGTGGCACCACGAAGCTCGGGAGTGGCGGACTATCTCGGGGCCTTCGCGTTAACCACTGGCCTCGGCGCCGACGAGCTCGTGAAGCGTTACGAGAAACAGAACGACGACTATCGCGCCATCATGGTAAAGGCGTTGGCGGATCGCCTGGCCGAGGCATTCGCCGAGTACCTGCACGCGCGTGTGCGGCGCGAGTGGGGATACGAGACAGACGCGTTGACGACCGACGATCTGATCAACGAGAAGTATCGGGGCATCAGGCCGGCGTTCGGCTACCCCGCATGCCCCGACCACACGGAAAAGATCAAACTGTTCGACCTGCTTGCGGCCGGGCGTGTGGGCATCCAGCTTACCGAAAGTTGCGCCATGTTGCCCGCGGCGAGCGTCAGCGGACTGTACTTGAGCCATCCCGAGGCTCGGTACTTCATGCTGGGCCGTATCGGGCGCGACCAGCTCGAGGACTATGCATCGCGCAAGGCGCAGCCCGTGAGCGACGTCGCCCGCTGGCTGTCGGAACATCTTGCTGAAGACGTGGTGACAGCGTGATCCGCGCGTTCTGGCCCGAAGCCTAGAGCCCGAAGCCTGAAGCCTATGGAGATCTCCGTCGAGTGCCCCTACTGCGGCGAGTCGCTCGAGCTCTGGGTCGACCAGAGCGGCGGCCAGGTTCAGAAGTACGTCGAAGATTGCGCCGTCTGCTGCCAGCCGATGGAAGTGATGGTGGAAATCGAAGGTGACGACGAGGCGTCGGTGTCAGTGCGCAGATTCGACGACTAACGGCAGCAGCATGTGCCGTTCGGCGACATCAACGCCGTCGACGTTGAGAGCGGCAGGCTCGGTCGCCCAGACGACGAACCCGAGCTTCTCGTAGATCTTTCCTGCAGCGACGGAATGCTCCGTCACCGAGAGATGGATCTGACGCACACCCTGTAACGATCGGGCAAACTCGATCGCCTCCTTGAGCAGTTTCTCTGCGAGGCCGCGGCCGCGATACTCTCTCCTGAGATACACCCCCCAGATTTCGGCTTTGTGGCGCAGTTTCCTTCGCGGCATCCCTCGAATTCCCACGACGCCGACCAGGTCGGGCTCGAAGGCTCCGAATATGGCTTGCCTGGGATCGCTCAATACCGCGCGGAAGACATCAAACGACTGCACGAAGTCCTCACCTGGCGATGAACTAAACGAAAGCGGCTCCAGCTCCAGCGCTTCGCGGCGCAGTTGCGTGCACGCCTCAACATCGCCGGGAGTGAGTCGCCTGATCATCGTCAGCTGCGGAAGAAGTTTAGTCCAGCGACTTGCGGAATGCGTTCTGGGTCTTGATCACCCGGTAGCCCAGGTGTTCGTAGAAGGCGAGAGTCTCGACGCGCAGCTGATTCGAACGGACGACGATGACGTTCATGTCAAGCGTTCTAGCCCAGGCTTCCGCCGCCTCGACCAGGCAGCGTCCGATACCGGTTCCTCGCGCGGCCTCGTCGACCACAAGCCCCCAGATCTCGGCGCGTGGATCCGATGCGAGCAAGTAGGCGGCCTGCACGTGAATCCACCCGACGACGCCGGCATCGGACCGTTCGGCGACAAACAGGCGCGCATCCTTCCGATCGTTGATGAGCGTGTGGCGTGCCGTGATTTGCGCTTGATCGGCTGGATATCCGAGCTGAGTGGAAAGGGCGGCAACTGCCCGGGCATCCTCGGGACGCATGACGCGGATGGAGATCATCGTCGATCGTCCATCGTCGATCGTCGATCGTCGATCGTCCATCGTCTGTCCCGCCGCATCAGCGGTTTTTCTTTCGAGTAGCCCGCCACTACGAATCCTCCGCCAGCACCGCCCAGCGTTCGTGATCGCGCCACCGGCCCGCGATCTTCAGATAGCGTCGCGAGAACCCTTCCCTTCGGAACCCGAGACTCCTGACAAGCGCGACGGACCTACGATTCTTCGGCTGAATGTTCGCCTCGAGACGGTGCAGCTTCATCTCGTCGAACGCGTGATCGATGACCTGACTGAGTCCCTCGCGCATCAAACCCCTACCAGCGAGAGGTTCGAAGGCGTAGTAGCCCAGGTATGCGCTTCGAAAAATGCCGCGCACGATCTCGCTGATGTTCACCACGCCAACCAGTTCGGATCCGTTCCATATGAAGAAGGCGGCGTGTGTGGGCTGCCGCCATCGGACGAGTGCAGCGCGAAACGAGGCGGGAGAGGCCGGCGGCGCCACCCACGAGCCGTGCAGTCGCCGGCTCCGGCGAACGGCCAATACAAAAGCCTCCTCGTCGGAGGCGCGTGGAGAGCGAATCGAAATCGTGTCGATGCGCAGATTGTATCAGTCTCGACGATGGACGATCGACGATGGACGATCCTACACGTCCAGCTCCTCTGCTTCCTCCGCTCGTTCCATGATGAAACGGAAGCGGGCGCTCGCGTCTTTCCCCATCAGCTCGTTGATGACGCGGTCGGTGACGATCTGATCGGTAATCTCCACCTTCAGAAGACGTCGCGTCCTGGGGTTCAAGGTCGTCTCCCAGAGCACTTTCGGCATCATCTCACCAAGGCCCTTGAACCGCGTGATCTCGGGATTGCCGCGGCCGTTGGCGCCTTTGTGTTTCTTCACAATCGCGTCGCGCTGCGCATCGTCGAGCGCCCAGAACGTCTCCTTGCCGATGTCGATGCGATAAAGGGGCGGCTGCGCCAAGTAGACCTTGCCTTCCCTGATGAGCTGTGGAATGTGCCGGTAGATGAAGGTGAGCAGCAGCGTGGCGATGTGATTGCCGTCGGAGTCGGCGTCGGCCAGGATGATCAGCTTGCCGTAGCGGAGACGCGAGAGATCAAAATTCTTTCCGAGCCCGCAGCCGATCGCGGTGACGAGATCCGACAGTTCCTTGTTCTCGAGCACCTTCGCGAGCGACGCGCTCTCGGTGTTCAGCACTTTGCCGCGCAGAGGCAGAATGGCCTGACGGATTCTGTCGCGCCCCTGCTTGGCCGAACCGCCTGCCGAGTCTCCTTCGACAACGAACAGTTCCGAGTCCGATCGGCCCGATCCGGAGCAGTCGCTGAGCTTGCCTGGAAGGTTCAGCCGCCCGGACGTCGCGCTCTTGCGCGTGACTTCCTGCTGTGCAGCCCGGCTGGCCTCACGCGCGCGTGCCGCGAGGATGATCCGCGCCACGATAGCCTCGGCCGTGCTCTTGTTGTGATTCAGCCAGTGCTCGAGGCCCGGCCGCACGAGCGAATCCACGGCCGAGAGCACCTCCGGGTTGTTCAGACGATCTTTGGTCTGTCCCTGAAACTGCGGCTCCTGAACGAAGACGCTCAATACGCCGGTCAACCCCTCCCGGATGTCCTCCGCGGTAATCGAGACTCCCTTGGGCGAAAGGTTGTGGGTATCGATGAAGTTACGGACCGCTTTTCCCAGCCCAGCGCGTAGCCCATTCTCGTGCGTGCCGCCTGATCCGGTCGGGATGCCGTTGACGTAGCTCCGGACGTGTTCCTCCGTCGACTCGGTCCACTGGAGCGCGAGATCGAGCCGCAGCCCATTTTGTTTTTCAAGCGCGAACGTGGCTTCGTGGACGGGTTTGGCGCCACGCTCGACCACAATCTTCTGCAGGTACGCCAGCAGGCCCTCGGCGTGCTCGAACGTCTCTTTCTTCTTCTCGGTCTCGTCCTCGAAGTGGACCTTCAGCCCCTTGTGGATGTAGCTGGCGACTTCCAGCCGCTCGCGGATGACCGCGGCATCGAGCTCCACTTTCGGAAAGATGGCGGAATCGGGTCGAAAGAACACCTTTGTCCCGCTCCCGCGCGCAGGCCCGATCTTTTTCGGTGCACTCAGTGGATTGCCTTGCTTGAACCGCTGTTCCCACTCGGCGCCGTCGCGGCGAACGGTCGCCACCAGCTCCCTGGACAGCGCATTCACGACGCTCGCGCCGACGCCGTGAAGGCCGCCCGCGGTCTTGTAGTTGTCATGATCGAATTTGCCGCCGGCGTGGAGCACCGTGAAGATCACCTCGAGCGCGCTCTTCTTGCTCTTCGGATGCTTGTCGATCGGAATGCCCCGCCCGTCATCCTCGATGGTGATCGACGAGCCGTCTTTGTGGAGGGTCACCCAGATATTCGAGGCATGGCCGTTCATCGCCTCGTCGATCGAGTTGTCGAGAATCTCCCAGACCAGATGATGCAGGCCCGTCGATCCGACGCCGCCGATGTACATGCCGGGCCTGCGCCGAACGGGGTCGAGGCCTTCGAGAACGGTGATGTCTTTTGCGGTATAAGCCATTCAAATCCTACGCAGGCCCGAGGGCCGGAAGCTCCGGGGCAACCGGCAGCACGCGGGTAAACTCTCCCCGCTGGAGCAGCTCGCGGCCGCGCCCGCCGCGGCTCGTCAGACCATACTTCGCAGTGCTGATTGTCTGCGCAGCGCCGCGCGTCGTCTCGACCGTCAGCAAGTCCCGGTCGCCTGTTGATGCAACAAACCCCAGTACCTTGTCTTCATCCTTGCCGAGCTTGATGAGGATGACTCCACGGCCTGGACCCGAAAGAAAATTCACTTCATCCGCCTTGCACAGCAGCGCGCGGGCCTGCCGCGTCGCCACGATCAGCACTTCGCCGCCCCGGACCACGGACACACCGACGACTTCAGCGTCCCGGCCGACGCGCGCAAACCGCCGCCCGGTGCGCGTGCTGACCTCGACGAACGACTCGAGGCTGAACCGCAGGCTGTAGCCGTCGCTCGTCACGGCGACGGCATGCGTGGGCGGCGCGTCTCCTTCCTTCTTTGCTTTGATGCCTGAGACCACGCGCGGATCGAGGCTGACTGCCGCGACGACCTTCTCGCCATCCTTGAACTTGAACAGGCTCTGCACCGGCTCGCCGTACCCCGTCGATGCCGGCACGTC
>JAMQPK010000122.1 GCA_023717525.1 Vicinamibacterales bacterium
TCATCACGTCCCACTGCGTCAGCTTGTCAACAACCTCCATGCCAGACACGACACGGCCAAAGACCGTGTACTTAGCATCGAGATGCGGTTGCGGGCTGTGTGTGATGAAGAACTGGCTGCCGCCAGTGTCCTCCCACGCAAGGGCCATCCCGACGGTGCCGCGCGCGTATGTCTTCTGATTCAACTCGTCACGAATGGTGTAGCCGGGCCCGCCCGAACCGTCGCCGTGAGGATCGCCGCCCTGGACGACGAAGTCGGGGACAACGCGATGGAGCGTTAAACCGTTGAAATAGCCCTTCCGCGCGAGCGCCACAAAGCTTTCGCACGTGAGCGGCGCATTCAGCACATCGAGTTCGATTTCGATCGTGCCCTTCTCGGTTTCGATGTAGACCCGTGACGAGAACGGCGGATTCACAAGCGATGCGGCCTCGTAGTCGATGGACCTGCCCGCCGGGGCCGGACGAATCGCCTGAATCGCATCGATCGACGGATCGAGTTTCTTGAGCAGCTCGGCAGCGCGAACGCGTACGGCCCAATCCTTGTCCGTAAGCGCGTTTCTGAGTGCCGGAACGCCGACGGCCGGACCGTAGTTCGAAAGGGCTTCGATGACCGCCGCACGAACGTCATAAAGCAGGTCCACTTCGCCGCGCTTGTAAGCAGCCAGGAGGGCATCGACCGCACCCTCAGGCTTCAGCTCGCCCAGGTGGGTTGCGGCCGCCGACCGCAGCGCGACGTCTTCGGCTTGCAGCTTCTCCACCAGAATCCTGGTGATATCAGGGGCTTTGAGCTTCGTCAGCGCACCGAGGACTTCTGCGACGACGCGTTGGTCGGGATCAGACAACATGCGCATCAGGCGCGGCAGCGCGCGTACGGAATCCTTTGTCGCCAGAACGGTGGCGAGCTGCGCGCGAACGCTCCAGTGCGAATCGGGATCCAGCCCCGACAGCACCGTCATGAAACTGTCATCGTCTGCCTTTGCAAGCGCCTGAAGCGCGGCTGCCCGGACAAACGGGGATGCATCGGAGAGGAAATCGACGAAGTACTCCTGCGTGTCGGGATCGGGTGGCAGCCCCCCTAGCGCAAGCAGGGCCTCTGCCCGCGCCGCCGGAGGCGTCGTCCGCGCTCCCAGGACGGCCAGGAGCTGCGGCGTCGCGCGTGCGTCGCCGATTCGGCCCAGCGCGCGCATCGCTTCGATCGCGGGCCCGCTGCCCGGCTGCGCTACATCGACCATCGGCAGAAGCACCGGAACGGCAGAGGGATCTTTCAGAGCGCCGAGGCCTTTCGCCGCAAATGCCCGGGCATAGACGCCCTCGCTCCGCGCAAGCCACAAGAGCGCCGGAAGGGCACGCGGGTCTTCAATGCGTGACAGCGCAAACGCAACCGGCCACCAACGTACCCTGGATTCGCCTCCCGGCCCGAGCACGGCCGTGGCAAGCGGCTCGTAAGCCTTCAATCGAGCCAACGCGTACACGCCAAGCCTGAAGGCATCTGCCGACGGATTGAGCATCGGGCCATCGTCGTCTGGGGAAACCGCGGCGGCGGCCGCCACACTTGCGCCGACGAGCTGGCCAACCGCTGCGGCCGATCCGGCATCGCCGATCAAGCCCAGCGCCTCTGCCGCGCGCCCCGCCACGACTGGCGAGGAATCGGTCAGCGCCTGCTTCAGCGGTTCGACGGCTGCTTTGTCACCGACCAGACCAAGCGCGAACGCGCTCATCTGGCGCACTTCTGGATCGCCGTCAGTCTGCAGAAGACGTACGAGCTGCGGCACGCCGTCAACCAGTCCGACACGCCCGATGGCGAGCGCAGCACGGCGGCGGATACGCGCCTCGTCATCGCTCAGCAGACGCACCAAATCCGGAGGTGATGGTGGAGGCGGAAGCAGATTCTTCTTGCCGGGCTGCACCGGAGGCGGCGCCACCATCGGTGCCGGGTCGCGGAGCACCCGCTGATCCTCCAGACGCACGATCCACGACATCTTTGTTTCGAACGGGACGACCACCGGAGGTGGCGGCGGCGCGCTCGCGCACGCAGTGGCCAGCAGCGGCAGGGCGATGACAAGGACACGGCGCATGAGGATTTGAATATACTGTGCCGCAGGTTGGACTTCCACTACATCGCGATTGATGGTCCGATTGGCGCGGGCAAATCCGCCCTCGCAGAACGACTTGCAGCCCGCCTCGACGCCTCGATCGTTCGCGAAGATCCCGACAACCCGTTTCTGGCGGACTTCTACGCCGATCGTCCCGGCGCGGCCCTTCAGGCGCAGTTGTTCTTCCTGCTCAACCGCCACCGCCAGCTCTGCGACCGCCGACAGGCCGATCTGTTTTCGCAAGTGACTATCTGCGACTACATCTTCGAAAAGGACCGGATCTACGCCTATCTCAACCTCGACGACAACGAACTGTTCATCTATCAGCGCCTCTTCGACCTGCTGGCGCAGGACGTTCCGACGCCCGATCTCGTCATCTATCTGCAGGCGCCGACCGACGTGCTGGTCAAGCGCCTGCGTGCCCGGGGAGAGGATCCCGATCGACCGGCGCTGTTGCCCGACGAGGACTACCTCCGGGAGCTGAACGAGGCCTATCATCATTTCTTTTTTCACTATGCCGCGACATCACTTCTCGTGATCGAGAGTTCTCAGTTCCGTCCCCAAGACGACGACGCCGCACTCGACGATCTGGTGAAGCAAATCAAGACGATGGGTAGAGGCACACGGTACTACGTGCCGAGAACTCGCCAGGAGTAGCTGGAAACTGGAAAGTAAGTCAGGTAAGCTGCCTTCATGGCCTGGTTCAAAAAGGCGCGCAAGCCGATTGCCGCCGATCCCGAAAAGCCAAGCCGGGTACCCGAGGGTCTCTGGGTCAAGTGCACCGGCTGCTCGCAGGTTCTCTACAACAAAGATCTCGCCCAGAACTTGAGCGTCTGCCCGAAGTGCGGTTTTCACTTCCGGATGGGATCGCTCGAGCGTCTGCGAACCCTTTTCGACGGGCCGTGGACTGAATATGACAGCGGCCTGGCGTCGACGGACCCTCTGAAATTCACCGACACAAAGCCCTACGCCGGGCGTCTGAAAGCCAGCAGCGAAGCGACGGGCATGAAGGACGCCGTCGTCGTCGCGAGCGGCCGGATCGACGGATACGAGGCCGTGGTTGCCGCGATGGAATACGGCTTCATCGGCGGCAGCATGGGTGTGGTCGTCGGCGAGAAGATTACGCGCGGCATCGAGCGCGCATTGTCGACGCGACGTCCGATGATCATCGTTTCGTGCTCGGGCGGCGCGCGCATGATGGAGGGCGCCCTGTCGCTGATGCAGATGGCGAAAATCTGCGCCGCGCTCGCCAGACTGGATCAGGAGGGGCTGCCGTACATTTCCATACTGACCGATCCAACGACCGGCGGTGTCACGGCCAGTTTCGCGATGCTGGGCGATCTGAACATCGCCGAACCCGGCGCGCTCATCGGGTTTGCCGGGCCGCGTGTCATCGAGCAGACCATCCGTCAAAAACTTCCAGAAGGTTTCCAGCGCTCGGAGTTCCTGCTCGAACACGGCATGCTCGATTTGATCGTCGACCGCCGCGAGATGAAGGGCGCGATCACGAAGGCGCTCCGCTTCATGGGTCAGCAACCACTCGTGGAATCATAGTTTCTGGATCCTCTGCAATACCTCTGGTCGCTGGAGAAGTTCGGGATGAAGTTCGGCCTGACGAACATCCGAACGATCTGCGCCGCTCTGGGACAACCGCAAGCCCGCTACCGATGCATTCTGGTTGCCGGCACCAACGGCAAGGGCTCGGTCACCGCGATGATCGATTGCGCACTGCGTGCCGCGGGCCTGCACGTCGGCCGCTACACATCCCCTCATCTCGTTCGACTGGAGGAACGCTTTGCCATCGACGGCCAGCCGGTGACGCCGGCGGTGCTCCTCGAGACGATGGACCGCGTGAGGACAACCGTCGACCGGCTGCTGGCCGGCGGATCGCTCGAGGCGCCGCCGACGTTTTTCGAAGCCACGACGGCGATTGCGTTCGAGCTGTTTCGGCAGGCACGGGTCGAGTTCGCAGTCCTCGAAGTGGGACTCGGCGGGCGTCTCGACTCGACCAATATCGTTGATCCTGTCGCGGTGGCCATCACCTCCATCGATTTCGACCACGAGCAGTATCTAGGCACAACGCTGGCCGCCATCGCCGCAGAGAAGGCCGGCGTCATCCGCGCCGGCATTCCGGTTGTGGTTGGTCCCGTCGCTTCAGAAGCCCGGAACGTCCTGGAGCTGGCGTGCGCCTCCGCACGCGCCGAGTTCGTGGATGCCGAACTCGCCGCAGCCACGTCGACACGAACTGTGGAGGGGCGAACGATTCTCGATGTCAGGACGCCTCATCGCGACTACGGCAGCATTCCCCTCGGCCTCCGTGGCGGGCACCAAACGTCGAACGCGCTCGTCGCCCTTCGCCTGCTCGAGCGGCTCGCCGCGATCGCGCCCATCGGCCCTGATGCGATCGTTGCCGGGTTGCGCGACGTTCAATGGTTAGGGCGCCTTCAGATGATCGAAGCCAGCGGAGGAAGGCGTGCGCTCCTCGACGCGGCTCATAACCCCGCTGGCACGCTGGCGCTGGCTCGCTACCTCGGGCAGGAGTTTCCGGAGCCGTTGCCCCTTGTCTTTGGCGCGATGCGCGACAAGAACGTCGCGTCGATGCTGAAGACGCTCATGCCTGCCGTCTCGAGCCTGACGATCACGGAGCCGCATAACGCTCGCGCGTACTCTGCCGAAGAGCTCGCCGGGCTGGCCAGGGAATTCTCGCCGGGCCGTCGCATTGACATCGCCGTCGAGCCGAGAGAAGCCCTGGATCGGGCATGGGCCGGCAATCCACTGGTATGTGTCGCGGGTTCGATCTTCCTCGTCGGCGATATTCTGTCGAGCCTCGGGCCATCGGTCCGCAATCTCTAGCGGGAAGACATGTTACTCTTCGAAATGCCTGTCGGACGGGCCCTGGTTCTCGCCGCTGCCCTCCTCCTCGTTCCTGCCGTTGCTCGCGCGCAGGGTTCGGGCATTCCTGGTTTCGAAAATGTCGTCGCCGAAGAACAGGAGCGCCTGACGGGCAACGTCTACAAGCTCTCGCGCGCCGTCGAGCTCACGCAGCCCGACATGAAGTTCTACGCCGACTACGTGGAGTACTACGGAGATACGAACCGGCTGATCGCGACCGGCAATGTCCTGGTGATCCAGAAGGATCATCAGATCGCCGCCGACCGTGCCGACTTCAACGCCAAAACGAAGCTCGGCACGTTCTACAATGCCCGCGGGTTTGCCGCGATGGGCCCGCAAACCGACGTCGCCGCCTTCGGCACCATGAAGCCAGACGTGCAGTTCTACGGCGAAACGCTGGAGAAGACGGGCGAGGACACCTACGTCATCTCGCACGGCGGGTTCACGACCTGCACGCAGGCGGACCCACGATGGACGATGACCTCGGGGTCGGCGAAGCTTCGGATCGATCACTACGCGTTTCTGAAGAACATGCTGCTGCGGGCCAAGGGCTTTCCGGTGTTTTACCTGCCCGTGATGTACTACCCGCTCAGCAAGGACAACCGGTCCACCGGTTTTCTGATGCCGGGCTACGGCAGCACGACGATCCAGGGACAAACAATCACCAACGGATTTTTCTGGGCGATCAATCGCAGCCAGGACGCCACGATTCAGCACGAGTGGTATTCGAAGACCGGACAGCAGGTCTCCGGCGAGTATCGCTACGTCTCGCTGCTTGGGTCGGGCACCTTGAACACGCGATATCTGAATGAACGTCCGACGACTTATGTTGATCCGGTAACCGGAGCGGAGAACCCACAGGACGGACGGAAAACCTACTTTCTGAACGGCGGCCTCAGCCAGGGCCTGGGCCGCGGCTGGTTCGCGCAAGGGCGCGCCGACTATACGTCGAATCAAATCGTGAGGCAGATCTACAGCACCAATCCCAGAGACCTGGGGAGCCGCTCGAGGTTTCTCGGCGGGTCGGTGAGCGGAAGCGCAAAGACGCTCAGGCTGACCGGCACGTATGACCGGAATGAGTATTTCAATTCCGATCAGAGCTCCAATCTCCGCTCGAACGGGCCGCGTATCAACGTGTCGCGACCCGACCGGCTCGTGCCCGGCCTGCCGGTCTATTACTCAATAGGAAGCGACTACGTCCACCTCGTCAACCAGGGGTTTGACACCGAGCACGTGCGCACGCGCAAGGACGACATCGATCGACTCGACGTCGTGCCGGTCATCCGCTTTCCGTACACGAAGCTGCCGTTCATGTCGGTGACCTCGTCGCTGATGTGGCGGAACACCTTCTGGTCCGACAGCCGTTCCCTGCAGGAGAATGGCGAGCCGGGGCTGCGCGTCGACGACCCGATTTCCCGCCAATTCTTTGAAATGAGCTCGGAGGTCAGCGGCCCGACCTTCGTGCGCATCTGGGACGCGCCCAACAGCACGTATGCGCAGCGTTTCAAGCATTCAATCGAGCCGTTCTTTCGTATCACACACCGAACGAGCATCGACAACGCGAGGCAAATTATCAGCAACGAGTACGTGGACAACATTACTGGCGGCATGACGGAGTACGTCTACGGCGCCAACTCGCGTCTCTACGCCAAGAAGACCGCAGGAGGTCCGACGTCGGTTCCGAGGGAAATCATCGGCGCGACGATAAGGCAGAGCTACTACACCGACGTCAATGCGGCCCGGAACGACCAGGCGTATCTCAGCAACAATCAGGTGGTGCCCAGCAAGTTTTCAGCCGTGCAAATGAACGTTCGCGCGGCGCCGACCGAACAGATATTGACCACCTTCAGGACCGAGTACGACGGCCGGTACAGCAAATTCCGCCTGTTCGGCGCCGATGGCTCCTGGAACAACCCTAACATCACCTTGCTGGCGGGCTGGAACCAGTACAGGTACAGAGCAGGTGCCAACGGCGAGAACATCGCGACGCCGAGCCAGTACCTGAACTCGGCCGCCACGATCCGGTTCAAGCAGAACCGGTACGGGGTCCTCCACAATTTCAACTGGGACATTCAGGCGAAGGCGATCCTGCAGCAGCGAATTGCGGGCTACTATAATGCGCAGTGTTGCGGATTCACGGCGGAGTATCAGTTTGTTGACCTTCAACGCCTGGGCTCGTACGCCCCCGTTCAGCAGGACTCCCGGTTTCACTTTTCCGTGACCCTGGCGGGCATCGGTAACATCTCGAATATCTTCGGTGCGCTCGGGGGCATGCCGAACCGATAAGAGACGGCAAAACACGATGATCAACGTGCTCGTCACCGGTGGGGCCGGATTCATCGGCAGCAACTTCGTACGCTATGCGCTCCAGGCGCACCCGGATTGGCACATCACCAATCTCGACAAACTCACCTATGCCGGCCGCATGGAGACACTGAACGACGTCATCGGTCACGCCCGGCACACGTTCGTGCACGGCGATATTGCCGACGCGACCGTCGCGGCGCCGCTGGTGAAGGCTTCGGATCTCGTCGTGCATTTCGCGGCCGAAACGCATGTCGATCGGTCGATCCTGGAAGCCGGCGAGTTCATCAAGACCGACGTCATCGGCACATTCGTCCTGCTGGAAGCGGCCCGGCACGCAAGTCACCTGCGGGCGTTCGTTCAGATTTCCACGGACGAAGTGTACGGCAGCGTGCCGGCAGGCTCGAGCGTCGAGACCGACGAGCTGAAACCGCGGAACCCGTACTCGGCGAGCAAAGCCGGCGCCGACCGGCTGGCCTACAGCTACTGGGCGACGTATCAGGTGCCCGTGATGATCACGCGCGCCTCGAACAACTACGGACCGTTTCAGTTTCCGGAAAAGGTCATTCCCCTGTTCATTTCCAACGCGATCGACAACATTCCGGTGCCGCTCTACGGCGAGGGCCTGAACGTGCGCGACTGGCTGCACGTGATGGATCACTGCCGCGGTGTCGATGCCGTCATCGAGCGCGGCACACCGGGGGAGGTTTACAACGTCGGCGGCAGCAACGAGGTCCGGAACGTCGATCTCACGCACACGCTCCTTCGACTCGCGCAGCGCCCGGAGTCGCTGATTCAGAGAGTCCAGGATCGCCCCGGCCACGACATGCGCTACAGCCTCGACACCACGAAACTTCGAAAGCTCGGCTGGGCTCCGCGCGTGCCATTCGACGAAGGGTTGAGGGACACCGTCAGCTGGTATCACGAGAACGAGTGGTGGTGGCGGCCAATCAAGGAAAACGACCCGTCGTTCCGCGCGTACTATCAAGCGCAGTACGGGTCGCGCACGTGAAGGGCATTCTCCTCGCCGGCGGATCGGGCACGCGGCTCCACCCGCTGACGCGCGTCATTTCCAAGCAACTTCTCCCCATCTACAACAAGCCGATGGTGTACTACCCGCTATCGACGCTCATGCTGGCGGGGATCCGGGAGATTCTGATCATCAGCACGCCCTCCGATACGGATTTGTTCCGGCGTCTGCTGGGCGACGGCCGCCACATCGGCCTTCGACTCGAGTACGCCGTGCAGCCAAAGCCCGAAGGCCTGGCGCAAGCGTTCCTGATCGGCCGCGCGTTCGTCGGTGCATCGCCGGTTGCACTCGCGCTTGGCGACAACATCTTTTACGGCCACGGCCTGCCGGAGATTCTCCAGCGCGCCAGCGCGCGTACCAAGGGTGCCACGGTATTCGGCTACACGGTGAAAGACCCGCAGCGCTACGGTGTGCTCGGGTTCGGCCGCGACGGCCGCGCGACCAGCATCGAGGAGAAGCCGAAGGAACCGAAATCCTCGTGGGCGGTCACCGGGCTGTACTTCTACGACAATTCGGTGCTGGAGATTGCTGCCTCGCTGAAACCTTCCGCCCGCGGAGAGCTCGAGATTACCGACGTCAATCGTGCGTACCTCGAGCGAGGCACACTTCACGTGGAGCGGCTCGGCCGCGGCATCGCATGGCTCGACACCGGCACGTGCGAAACGCTGCTGCATGCGGCGAACTTCGTACAGAGCATTGAAGAACGCCAGGGCCTGATGATGGCCTGTCTCGAAGAGATCGCCTATAGACTGGGTTACATTTCGACGGACCAGGTGCGGACGCTGGCCGAAGACATCCGCGGCGGCTACGGCCAGTACCTGCTCGAGATGCTCGAACAGCAGCCCGACTGACCGGCGATGCCCTTCTCCTTTCAGAAGCTTGCGATTCCGGAAGTGCTCCTGATCACCCCAGACCTTGCGGGGGACGCGCGCGGCTTCTTCATGGAGATCTACAAGCGTTCGGCATTCGCGGCGGCGGGGATAGAAGACGCGTTCGTTCAGGAAAATCACTCGAGCTCGGAGCGAGGAGTGCTCCGCGGGCTTCACTTCCAGCGCGAGCCATTCGCGCAAGGCAAGCTGATCCGGGTGATCAAAGGCGAAATCTTCGATGTCGCGGTCGATGTCCGTCCGGAGTCGCCGACAAGAGGAAAATGGATCGGCGTGTCGCTCTCGGCCGACAACCGTCAGATGATGTACCTGCCGCGCTGGTGCGCGCACGGATTCTGCGTGCTGAGTGATACGGCCGAGGTCATCTACATGACAACGGCCGAGTACGCCCCCGAACATGAATCGGGCATCATGTGGAACGAACCGAGGCTGGCCATCACGTGGCCCATCCCCTCGCCGACGGTGTCCGCACGCGACAAGGCATGGCCTCCGTTCTCGTAACGGGCGCGGCCGGTTTCGCCGGCAGCCATCTGGCCGACCTGGTGGCGCAGTCCGGGACGCGCGTCACAGGATGGCGCAGGCCTGGCACCCAGATCCCTCGCGGCGCCACGACCATCACGTGGCAGCTTGTCGATTCCCTCGATCGCAAAGCTGTGGCACGCGCCATCGCAGACGCTCGTCCGGACGTCGTCTATCACTGTGCCGGCTCAGCGCATGTTGGACAGTCCTGGACCAATGCGTGCGAGCCTCTCGCCGCCAACGTGCTCGGCACGCATCATCTGCTGGAGGGTCTGCGCGTCGCCGGCATCGGCGCGCGTGTGCTCATTCCCGGATCGTCGTTGATCTACCGTCAGTCGGATCGCGCGCTGACCGAACAAGACGCGACCGGGCCGGCGAGTCCATACGGTCTCAGCAAGATGGCTCAGGAACTGCTCGGACGCCGGGCATTCGACGACGATCGGCAGCAGATCTTTCTGACGCGCTCCTTCAATCACACCGGACCGCGCCAGAAGCCGTCGTATGCGGCTCCTGGCTTCGCGCGGCAGATTGCCTCGATCGAAGCCGGACGAATGGCGCCGACCATCGAAGTTGGGAACCTGGATGCGGCCCGCGATCTCACAGACGTCCGCGATGTGGTCCGCGCCTACCGCGACATCGTGGAGAAGGGACGGCCTGGCGTCGTTTACAACGTGTGCTCGGGCACGGCAATCGTCATCAGAGACCTGCTCGATCGACTCGTCGCAATGAGCCGCGTGCCTGTCCACGTGCGTGTGGATCCCGGGCGGTTCCGTCCAAGCGACAATCCGATGGTCCTTGGCGACCGCAGCCGCCTCGAGAGCGATACCGGCTGGACGCCCGCGATCCCGCTCGACAAGACCCTTGCAGACTTGCTTGATTACTGGAGAAAAGAGGTAGAATAGAACAAAAAGCGAAAGTCTGAATGAAGTCGCATCCCCTCCTGTTCGACCTCAAACCGCAAAAGCCAACCACCCGCGACATCGCCAATCAGGTCAAAGAGCACGGAGCCATCCTCGGCCTTCCCGACGCCGCGCATCTCGCCGACGGCGCCAGCTATCAGGAAGTGACGTGCCGATCGGCGCTGAACCGCGTCGAGGGCATGCCGTTCCGCTTTACGCTGAACCCGTATCGAGGGTGCACACACGGATGCCACTACTGTTTTGCGCGGCGGTATCACACACAATTCGAGCTGGGCGTTGGTGATGAATTCTCTTCGGTCATTCTTGTGAAGACGAATTTCGTCGAGATCCTGAGCAGGGAACTCGACAAGGCATCATGGAAGCCGGAGGAAGTTGCCTTCGGGACGGCCACAGATCCTTATCAGCCGATCGAAGGTCACTACAAGCTGACGCGCCGCTCGCTCGAGGTGCTCGCAAGAGCTCGAGCGCCTGTGGGCCTTATCACCAAAGGTCCCATGGTGGTGCGCGACAAGGATGTGCTGGTCGAGCTCGGCCGCCGCGCACGGTGCACCGTTTACGTAAGCGTGCCCACTGTGGATGAGGATGCATGGCGTCTACTTGAACCCGGCACGGCGCATCCGCTGCAGAGGCTGCGGGCGGTGCGAGAGTTGAACGACGCCGGCGTGAGGGCGGGCGTGCTAGTGGCGCCGGTTGTTCCTGGATTGACGTCGCAGCCGGCGAAACTCGAGCGAACGATCAAGGCGATCGCCGATCACGGCGCGGCCTTCGTCGGGGCAAACGTCCTGCACCTGAAAGATGGAACGCGCGCCCACTTCATGGGATTTCTCGAAAAGAACTTCCCTGATCTGTTCGTGAGATACCGAAGGCTCTACCGGGGTGCCTACGTCCCGAAGAGCTATGCGAAGGACGTGCAGGCGATCGTGAAGCTGCTACAGGAGCGGAACAAGTCCCTGGTCCCTGGTCCTTCGTCCACGGTCCCTCCACAAACTGACGATCGAGGTCGACGGCCAACGACTGAGGTCAGTGACTAACGACTGAGACCAACGACCAACGACTGGGACTAACGACCAACGACGAACGACCAACGACTACCGTAGGTTCATGAGCGCCTGAATCCTCTGCTCGGTCGGCGGATGCGTGCTGAACATGCCCATCAACCCGCTGGCGGAAAACGGCTTGATGATGAACATGTGCGCGGTCGCCGGGTTCGCATCCATCGGGATCTGCTTCGACGCGCCTTCCAGCTTGCGCAGCGCGTCCGCCAGTCCGTACGGATTGCCGGCAATCTTCGCCCCGCCCGCATCGGCCGCAAACTCGCGCGATCGAGAAATCGCCGCCTGGACGAGCATGGCCGCGATCGGCGCCAGAATGATCGTGGCAATCAGCGCAAACGGGTTCGAGCCCTCGCGCTCGTTGCGGTTGCCGCCTCCCCCGAACAACGCGGCGAACTGGGCCATGCGCGCGGTCATCATGATCGCCGCCGCCACGGTTGCGGCGACCGAGCTGATCAGAATGTCACGATTTTTCACGTGTGCCAGCTCGTGGGCGATGACGCCTTCGAGCTCGTGATCGCTCATCAGGCGAAGGATGCCCTCGGTCGCCGCCACGGCCGCATGGTTCGGGTTGCGGCCCGTTGCAAATGCGTTCGGCGATGGATCGGGAATGATGTAGACCTTCGGCATCGGCAGGCCGGCCGCCGTCGCCAGCCGCCGCACGACCGCAGACAACCTGTGGTCGGAGCCAACCTCCTGAGCCCGGTACATCTTCAACACGATCTTGTCGGAGAACCAGTAGGACACGAAGTTCATCGCGGCCGCCAGGAAGAACGACACCACCAGCCCTTGCGCTCCACCGAGCAACTCACCGATCGCGAGGAGCAGCCCGCTGAGCAAGCCGAGCAGGAGTACCGTTTTCAGAGAATTATTCATAAGGTATTAGACGTTTATCGCCAGTGGACAGTTTCAACCGACAACTATCGTACTGCATATAATAAACATGATGCGACGCGCCGGAATCGTGCTGACCGTTCTCGTCATGATGTGCGGGCCCTGCCTGGAAGCCCAGGTGCCTCAACCATTTCCGGGACGGGTTCCTCCGGTGAAGCCGCCACCGGCTCCGCCGGAAACCGCTACGCCGGCGACGCCCGCGCCCTCGGCTCCAGCTCCCGCGGCGGAAGCGGCCCCGACCGAACTCATGCTCGGCGTTCCGATCTATCCGAGCGCCCAGTTTATCGCGTCGTACGATGCAGGGCGCGGCCAGCGATACTACCTGTTCGGTTCCGATGCGGCGTTTTCGGTTCTGGTGAAGTACTACCAGTCGGTGCTGAAAACCAAGGGTACGCTGGTCTTCGAAGAGCCTGCAACCCACGTATTCGAGGTCGGGCGGTTCAGAGAAGAAACGATGGCGTTTCCGCCGGGCGTGACGATTAAGGATTACACCTGGAACGGCAGCGCTGGCTACATGAATCCGCGCAAGGACGGGAAACCCGCGCGTTTTCCGTCAATCGTTCAGATCGTGCCACAGCCGGCCGGCGCGCCGCGCTAGGCCACGGGCTTCTCGACGTAGATCTCTTTCTTCAATCTGAACTCCTCCGACTTCTCCTTCATCCCGTTGGCCGCGTAGTCGCGGACCTGCTGTGTCAGCTCCATGCTGCAGAACTTCGGGCCGCACATGGAGCAGAAGTGCGCCAGCTTCGCGCCATCGGCCGGGAGCGTCGCGTCGTGATAGGCCCGCGCCGTTACAGGATCCAGCGCCAAATTGAACTGGTCCTCCCACCGGAACTCAAACCGCGCCTTCGACAACGCATCGTCCCATGCCTGAGCACGCGGGTGGCCCTTCGCAAGATCGGCCGCGTGCGCGGCGATCTTGTAGGCGATCACGCCGGCCTTGACGTCTTCCTTGTTGGGTAACCCCAGGTGCTCCTTGGGCGTGACGTAGCAGAGCATCGCCGTGCCGTACCAGCCGATGATGGCAGCGCCGATCGCCGACGTGATGTGGTCGTAGCCGGGAGCGATGTCGGTCGTGAGCGGCCCAAGCGTGTAAAACGGCGCTTCGTCGCACCACTTCAACTGCTTTTCCATGTTCTCGCGGATGAGGTGCATCGGCACGTGGCCGGGGCCTTCATTCATCACCTGCACGTCGTACTCCCACGCGATCCGCGTGAGCTCGCCCTGTGTTTCCAGTTCGGCAAACTGCGGCTCGTCATTGGCGTCGGCGATGGATCCCGGGCGCAGGCCGTCTCCAAGCGAGAACGACACATCGTACGTCCTCATGATTTCGCAGATTTCCCGGAAGTGCGTGTAGGTGAAGTTCTCTTCGTGATGCGCAAGGCACCATTTGGCCATGATCGATCCGCCGCGCGAGACGATGCCGGTGACGCGCTTGGCCGTCATCGGAATGTAGCGCAGCAACACGCCGGCATGGACCGTGAAATAGTCGACGCCTTGCTCGGCCTGTTCGATGAGCGTGTCGCGGTACACCTCCCAGGTGAGATCCTCCGGGCGTCCGCCCACTTTCTCGAGAGCCTGATAGATCGGCACGGTGCCGATCGGCACCGGGGAATTCCGCAGAATCCACTCGCGCGTCTCGTGAATATCTTTACCCGTCGACAGATCCATCACCGTGTCTGCGCCCCAGAGAATCGACCACCTGAGTTTCTCGACTTCTTCGTCGATCGACGAGCTCACCGCAGAGTTGCCGATATTCGCGTTGATCTTCACCAGAAAGTTGCGCCCGATGACCATCGGCTCGAGCTCGGGGTGATTGATGTTGGCCGGGATAATCGCTCTGCCTCGCGCCACCTCCGAGCGGATGAACTCTGCGTCGAAGCCTTCCCGCACGGCGATGAACTCCATCTCGGGTGTGATGACATTCGTCCGTGCGTAGTGCAACTGAGTACAGTTGGTCTTGCTGCGGAGCCCGCGACGACCCGGCGCCGGTTCAACGTCGCCGCGCCCAAGGATCCAGTCGCGCCGCAACGGCGGCAGCCCTTCACGCACGTCGTGACCCTGCGGACCGCTTGTGTCGTAGACCTGTAACGGTGGCTCTCCACCCGAGAGCGCGACCTCGCGCACGGGAACGCTGTAGGGTCCGACGTAAACCTTGCGCGAATTCGGATGCGTGTCCTGGATAGCCATTCTGAAACTCCCACGAACAGGCGAACGGGCGAGCGGTGCTTGGCAGGACCGCGCTCCCTTCGCCGGTGTCAACCGGATCAGGTTCCAAGGGTGCTGTCTCAATCGCCGCTGGCGTCAGCGGGATACCCCTGGCGGTTATGGAGTAACTATAACAGCTTCGCTGGGCGCTGACCCGCGGCTTTGGGCTTTGGGCTTTCGACTTTGGGCCCGCACGTATGATTGAACGACGATGACGACGCCCAGAGCCAAGAGCCCAGAGCCTGAAGCCACGCGCGTCAAGCTGCTGCTATTCGACCTCGGGGGCGTCCTCGTCGACTGGGCTGGTCCGCGAGAACTGGGTCAGTACCTCCGCGCACCATCCACGCAGGACGAAGTACTTCGGCGATGGCTGGCTTGCCCGCATACCGACGCCCTGGAACGTGGTGTCCTTTCACCAAGCGAATGGGCCGAGCGGTTCGTTGACGATTGGGGCGTGACTCTCGCGCCAGTCGAGTTCCTGACCGTGTTCCAGACCTGGGTGCGAGGTGTGTTGCCTGGCGCGCGCGAATTGCTCGATTCGCTGCGCCCGCGGTTTCGGCTGGCCGCGTTGAGCAACTCAAATGCGCTTCACTGGGACCAGACTATCCGCGACCTGAAAATCCTCGATCTGTTCGAGTTTGCGATCTCTTCGCACCAGGTGGGGCGCTGCAAGCCGGAGCCAGAAATTTTCGAGACGGCGCTCGAACGCGCGGCACTGCCGGCGGATGAGATCATGTTCTTCGACGATCTGGCGGCCAATGTGGAAGCCGCGCGCTCGCTCGGCATTCGCGCGTGCCAGGTGAACGGAGTGGACGGCGTGCGCAGGTGTCTCGAGACAGAAGGACTTACACGAGCTTCCTCAGAATGAAGCACTTCAGGTAGTACGTCTCCGGCATCCCCAGCACGACGGGATGATCTCGCCCTTGCATCCGCTTCTCGACGACGCTCACTTCCGTTCGGGCATCGAGCGACGCATCGAA
>JAMQPK010000124.1 GCA_023717525.1 Vicinamibacterales bacterium
TGAGGTGATCGGCGTGCACCGCCTGGAAGCGCGGGCCGCTGTGCAGAATGGCCGGGGTAACGGCGCGCTGCGGAAACTCGGCGCGGTGCAGGAGGGCATCTTGAGAAAATCATTCCTTCGCGGTGGTACCTATCTCGATCAGTCACTTTGGGCGATCCTGCCGGAAGACTGGTACCGCTCGAAAGCTGTCTGGGGAGCCAAGGTTAACTAAGCTGGCGATTGGGTAATTGGTGATGTGGCGATGTAAGCAGGTCGCCAGATCACCAATCGCCAATCACGAGACCCCTGGGCGCTCCGGAGCGTGACATAATCACCCCACGTGTCGCGCCCGCTCCTGGTTATCTTCCTCACAGTCTTCGTCAATCTGGTCGGTTTCGGCATCATCATTCCGCTCCTGCCGTTCTACGCGCAAACGTTCGGCGCGTCACCGCTTGTCATCGGTTTGCTGTTTGCGTCGTTCTCGCTGGCGCAGCTCATAGCGACGCCTGCCCTGGGTGTCATGTCGGACCGATGGGGGCGGCGTCCGGTGCTGATCTTCAGCCTCCTTGGCACGGTCGTGAGCTTTGTCATGCTGGCGATGGCGCACACGCTGGTGCTGCTCTTCGCGGCGCGCATCATCGATGGCCTGTCCGGCGGCAACATCACAACGGCGCGAGCCTACATTGCCGATGTAACTGAGCCGCACGAGCGCGCGAAGGCCTACGGCTTTCTTGGCGCGGCGTTCGGCCTCGGGTTCATCGTGGGACCAGCTTTGGCCGCATTGTTCGCGACTATCAGCTACACGGCCCCGATCTGGGCTGCCGCCGTCGTCACACTGATTGCGACGGCGATGGCCTGGTTCTGGCTGCCGGAGACGGTGCACCGGGGCAACGAGGAGACGGTGTCGCCGTGGCGCGCGTTGCCAGAGGTGTTCGGCCGGGCGCGGCTTCGGCCGCTCCTCATCGCCGACTTCATCTACTGGGGCTCGTTCTCCGTCTGCAACACCACCTTCGCGCTTTTTGCAGCGAGGCGGTTTGGATTTGACGTCACGCATACCGGCTACGTGCTGGCAGCCTTCGGGTTTCTCGGGGTGCTTGTCCAGACCGGCATGGTGCAGCCGATGGTGAGTCGGTTCGGCGAACTGCGAACGTTCCTCGCCGGCCTTGTGATTGCCGCGCTCGGCTGGGGGCTGGTCGCGGCCTCGTATTCCGTGGGTCTGTTTCTTCTTGCGTTGATTCCGGCCGGTATCGGCGTCGGCCTGTGCAACGCCTCGCTCATCACGTTGATAAGCCACAGCGCGTCCAGAGATGAACAAGGCAAGGTGCAGGGAGCAGCCGGCGCTCTCGAAAGCCTGGGACGCACCATTGGTCCCGTTTGGGGAAACGGCGCCCTTCAGAAGTTCGGTGAAGGGAGCGCGTACATCAGCGCCTCAGCGGCATTCGTGGTGACGGCGTTCATCATGCTTGGCTACCACCAGGTCAACACCAAGAGCTAGCCACGCCTACACGAACGTGAGGCTGCTCTTACGGTAGTCGGCACCAAGAGCAGCGACAGAGTCTCCACCCAGCCAGTTGTCGATAACCCGCGCGTAGACCGAACGGAAGTCGGTCTCGAACTTCAGATCGTTGCCGTTGTTTTCGAGCGTCGGGTTGGCCGAATCGCTCATGTTCAGATTCGCTGCCGTGCCGTACACGCCGCCGCGTACACCCCCGCCCAGCACGAACAATGTGCTGGCCGCGCCATGGTCGGTGCCTCCGCTGCCGTTCTCGCTGACGCGCCGCCCGAACTCCGAGAACTGAAGGATCAGTGCCTGGCTCAGCAGGCCTTGGTTTGACAGGTCGTTATAGAACGCCAACAGCCCGTCGTTGAGGGCCGCCATCAGATTCATGTAAGCGCCGTTGTTTTGCACCACTTGCTGATTCGAGTGCGTATCGAACCCGCCAAGCTGCACCCAGAAGACCTTCGTGCCGATGCCCTTGTTCATCGCACCGGCGACGGCCTTCAGCGCCGAGCCGAGGCCGTTGGTCGGATACGAAACCGTGGGGGAGTAGGTCGCCACGGTCGCGACGCGATCGAGCGTCGCCATGGCGTCCCCGGCAACGCCACACACAAACGCCACGTGCGGTTGCCCAACGGGAATGTGCGACGCGATGTTCTGCGTCGTCGTTCGTTCGAGCGCGGCATCCGATCCTGTGTTTGGGCTGTTGAACGCATAGCGGGCGGGGTCGCTAATCGACGGCACACCCACAGTATTCGCCTGCAGCGAATGGGGCGTCTGCTGGAAGGTATTCCAGGCTACGAGTGGATCCTGGCTGGCGCCTAGCGAGTCGAGATATCGGCCTAGCCACCCGTTCCCCTGTGCGTTCGCGGGATTGGCGGTCGACCAGATGTCGGTTCCCATGAAGTGAGAGCGGCTGGAGTTCTCGTATCCCGTCCGTTGGATGAAGGCCAGCCGCCCTTGATTGAAGATGTCCTTGATGCCGGTGAGCCGGGGATGAAGGCCGAGTTGAACACCAGACGCGTCGCTGCCGATCTGCAGAACATTCCCGGCAGGCACGGCCAAAGTTGGACGCCGGCTGTAATAGTACGAGTCGTTGTACGGGATCAGCATGCTGAGCGAATCGTTGCCCCCTGTGAGGTCGAGCACCACAAGCGAGCGCGATGTCTGTCCCTGCGCTTCGGCCAGTCGACACAGGAAGGACGGCGCCGCGAAGCTGTAAGTAAAGGCCGCGACGCCACCTTGCATGAACGCTCGCCGGGATAGTTTCATTGGAGCCTCGCTGTCGCTTACCGTTTACCGTTTGGCGTTCACCGTCTACCGGCAACTACACGAACTGGTACTGCGGTGTTGCCAGGATGATGTGCGCGAGCCCAGACGCTTTCACGAGCAACTGCGAGTCGGAACCCGTCCATTTCGTTGCGTTCAGGAAATTACGTAGTTCGTCGTACGTGCCGGAGTTGTACGGCGCCAGCGGCATACGATCGAGCATCCAGGACAACAAGGCGTCCGATGTCTTGCCGTAAGGTCTGGCCGCGTCGCGCAGGTTGAATTTCTGGTTCGCCGCGAGCGTCGAGCCGAGATTCATGCGGGCGAGCATGGTGCCGCTCGAGAACCAGTTCGGACCCAGGTCCCACCCCGCCACATCGGGTGGTTCGTAGAGAACCTGCCCCATGTTCCCGAGGGCCGTGACCGCGTCGTTCAGGGAGTAACCGGCCCATCCGACTTCCTTAATCGCGCGCGCGACGAACTCGACCGGCCAGGCATATCGCGAGAAATAGGCGGCCGTATCGGTGAACTGGCTCGACATGAGCAGCTCGCGCATCACCAACTTCATGCTGTACCCGCTCGCCAAATAGGTATTCGCCAGCGTGTTCACGAGACCCGGGTCGGGCTCGGACAACTCGCTCACGAAGAATCTGATCAGCTTCTTCGCCAGGTACCGCGCAGTGTTCGGGTTGCCCGCCAGCGCGGTGATCAGGTCGAGGCCGTCCTGCATGCCGCTCTGGGCCGAGCGCGGCTGTATCGTCTTGCCGCCGTCGGGATAAATAGAGAAGCTGAATGTCTTCGCCGACGTGTCATGCTGGTTGGCGTTGAAGGCGAACGAGGTTGTTCCCGTGCCTCCCTGACGATCGCCGGACGTTGTGAAGGTCCAACCAGTAAACACTTTTGCGCCGGCGTACACATCAGACTCGGTGTAGTTGCCGACGCCCATCGTGAACAGCTCCATGATCTCGCGGGCGAAGTTTTCCTGCGGCTTGTTCTTCGTATTCGTGTAGCCGTCCAGCCAGATCGTCATGGCCGGATCCTTTGAGACCTCAGTCAGGAGATCGCGGAAGTTGCCCAGCGCGCGGGAGCGAAGCATTTCGATTTGCCCCTGCTGTCCGCCGGCATCCTCTGAGGCTTTTGCGGCCATCAGCCGGGCGCCGTCCGGGCTGACGCCTCGCACTTTCGTGTAGCCCGTGGCGAAGTGGTTGTGCCAGAAGAGCGTCATCTTTTCCTGCAACGGACGCTTGCTGTGCACCATCCGGAAGGCCCACCGCTGCCGGGCATGGGCAATGTTCGAATTGGGCAGGAACTCCCCGGCGCTCGTCACACCGGCGTATCCGGGAGTGCCAATCCTCGAGTCGACGTCGTCGGCGAACTGCTCGTAGTTGAGCAGAGCGTCGACCGCCGAGCCGTACGACAGCTGGCTGTAGAACGCGAGTTCTTCCGGGCTCGAACCGAAGCCTGCGCGCCGTAGGAGATGCTGAACAAGGTGGTCAGACATGGCTCTTCTTCCTTGCACGCTTAGACCAGTCGTACCGGCAAAGAGTAAAATTCGGAGTCGTCAAAGGATTCTGGAGGTGTTGGTGCAAATCAAACAGGTGCTTGTGGCCGTTTCACTGGGCCTGGTGTGCCTGCTCGGCCACCCCGCAGCGACGGCAGACGCTCAGTCACCCGCCACGATTACGATCGTGCACTTCAACGATGTCTACGAGATCGAAGGGATCGAAGGCGGTCGCTATGGTGGGCTCGCGCGGGTGGCCACCGTCGTTCGGCAGTTGAAGAACAGCCGGCCTCCTGTGCTGACGACACTCGGTGGCGACTACCTGGCACCGTCGGCCATCGGGACGGCGTTGGTCGATGGGCAGCCGCTTGCCGGACGGCAGATGGTTGATGTGTTGAACAACGTTCCGCTCGACTGGGCGACGTTCGGGAACCACGAGTTCGACGTCTCGGAACAAGCATTCCGATCGCGGCTCGCCGAAGGCCGCTTCAAGATCGTTTCGAGCAATGTTGTCGATGTCGCCGGGCAGCCGTTTTCCGGCACCGTGCGATCGGCCATAGTCCCAATGCAGGCCGGTAAGCGGACGATTCGGCTAGGGCTCATCGGGTTGACCATCGACAGCTCGCGGCATACCTGGGTGCGATACCTTCCACCGATTGAGTCTGCCCGCGAGCAAGTAAAAGCGTTGGAGGGGAAGGCTGACGCGATCGTTGCGCTCACGCATTTGGACCTTTCCGACGACGCGGCGCTGGTCGCGGAGGTTCCGGAAATCGACCTCGTGCTTGGAGGGCACGAACACGAGAACTTTCTGATTCGTCGCGGCGAGCGATTCACGCCGATTGTGAAGGCCGACGCGAACGTGCGCACGGTCGCCATCGTGACGGTCACATTTCCGCCGTCCACCGGAAGGGGGCGACCGGTGGTCGCCGCTCGATTGCAGGTGGTTGACGGCCGTATTGCCGCCGATCGCGGTCTCGACGCGGTCGTGAAGCGCTGGACGAACGCCGCGTTTGACGCCTTCAGGAAGAGCGGCTTCGATCCCGGGCGAGTGGTCGCAGCGCTGAAAGAGCCGCTGGACGGACGCGAATCGACGGTGCGGAATCGGCCAGGACGCCTCACGGATCTCATCACCGCTGCATTTGCCAGAGAAGCGGCGCCGGTCGATGTGGCCATTCTGAACGGTGGTTCCATCCGGATTGACGATGTCCTGGAGCCAGGGCCCGTCACGGAATACGACATCATCCGAATCCTGCCGTTCGGGGGAAGGCTCCTGAAGGCGACGTTCGACGGCAGGCTGCTGGCGCAGGTGCTCGATATGGGCGTCAACAACCAGGGTATCGGCGGGTACCTTCATACCAACGGCGTTCGACGGGACGGGAATCAGTGGATGATTCAGGGCAAACCGCTCGACCCGGCGGCCCGTTACGCGGTGGCCGTCACCGACTTTCTTTTGACGGGAGGCGAGGCCAACCTCGGGTTCCTGACGAGGGCGAATCCCGGTGTCCACGATGTCCAGGAACTGCGCGATGTTCGCCTGGCGCTCATCGATGAACTTCGGCGTGATTACCCCTCCCCGGAAGGGCCTCGCTAGGTATACTACGCACCATGCGAACCACGACGATCGGCCTGTTTCTGGTCCTCGCGGTATTCCGTCCAGCGGCGGCTCAGCTTCTTCCTGTGAACGACACGGGGATGACGATGGGCCACGTGCTCGTGAATGTGACGAGCGTGGAGGCTCATAAGAAATTCTGGGTCGAATCCTTTGACGCCAGGCCGATCAAGGTCGGCGCTCTCGAAGGTGTCACGATTCCGGGTTTGATTCTGTTGTTCCGTGCACAGAGCGCAACCGGGCCGGGCGAAGGGGAGATCATCAACCATCTCGGGCTGAAGCTGAACAAGCTCTCCGACTTCACGGCCCGCTTCGACAAGGGCGGATGGAAGTACGACCCGCCGCGCGTTGGGCGCGAGGGCACGGTTCAAACCTACGTGACAGGTCCCGACACATTCCGCATGGAGCTGGTCGAAGATCCGAAGCTGCCCGCGCCGGTCGTCAGCCATCACCTTCATTACTGGCTGGCTCAGCAGCCCGACATCAAAAAGTGGTATGTCGACACGCTGCATTTGACGGGGACGATGCGCGGACCGTATCCGTCGGGCGATGTGCCAGGAATGAATCTGACCTTCGCACCGCTCGGGGGACAGAAAGTGGCGGGCGTGCCGACCAAGGGCCGATTGATGGACAGCATCGGATTCGAAGTGCCGAATCTTCAGGCGTACGTCGGGAAGTTACAGGCTGCCGGAGTGAAATTCGACATACCGTATGGGCGCGACGCAGAGTTGGGGTTGCCGTCGGCAACGCTGACCGATCCATTCGGTACGACAATCCGGCTGACCGAAGGGCTGAGCAA
The DNA here is from genome assembly GCA_023717525.1 of Vicinamibacterales bacterium. Taxonomy (GTDB): domain Bacteria; phylum Acidobacteriota; class Vicinamibacteria; order Vicinamibacterales; family JAMQPK01; genus JAMQPK01. Next base: position 6,656 of record JAMQPK010000124.1, read on the forward strand.
GGTCGCTGGCCTCACGTCTTACACCTACATCGACGGGTTCGTAACGATCGACGGGAACAAGTAGCGCGCTGGGATCCCACAAATTCGGCGTCGGGGTGTGAGCCCCGAAAGGGAGGACACATGCGGTTCTTCTATCTTCTCGCCGTCGGCGTGTTCGCAGGGTCGTGCGCAGGGCAAAGCGCAGGTCAGGACGCAAACGCACCAATCAAGATTGAGATGTCGCAGATGTTCGTGACGGTCAAGAACGACTCGGGGATGGCGCTCAGCGATATCACTGTCACCATCGTTCCCATGGGCCGGACGACGCTGTACACCGAGTTTGTCGGACGGATGGAAAGCGCCGAGACGCGGAAGATTATGCTCGGCGATTTCAACGGCCGCGACGGCACGCCGTTCAGCCTGCGGGTCGTGAAGCCCAAGACCGTTCAGGTGAAGGGCACCGACGTGTCCGGCAAGGCGCACGACGTCGAGGTCGACTGGAAGTAGATGCAGACATCGAGGCCGCGCGCCGGCCGCTGGATTCTCGGCTGCGCGGTGTTCGTGGTCGCCATCAGCATGTTGTTCGAGGCGGCGGGGCAGCCGCCGCCCAAACCCCGCGCTGCGGTTGCCAAGCCGTATGAGCCGGTGTCGAACGACGATCCCGACATCAAGACGGCGCTGAACGTAGCTCTGAGCGATCAGAAGACCAAGAATAAGGCGGCCGTCAAAGTGGTATCGGTTCTGACCTCGGAACGGCAGGCGTCGAATGGCTACAACTACCGGCTCTGTCTGTCGGTCGATCGACGCGGCCGTCTCGACACGGCCCGCGTCGTCGTCCAACGCTCACTGAAAGACAAATGGTCCGTTGCGCTCTGGGCCTGGGGCGCCTGCGGCAAATAGCAGAGGGTCGCGTTATGCGCTCAATCGT
>JAMQPK010000143.1 GCA_023717525.1 Vicinamibacterales bacterium
CCGCTGTACTTGGCGGTTCGCGGGCGTACCGTGCTCGTTGCGGGAGAGCCAGGATCGGGGAAGTCGTGGATTGCGGGCCTGCTTTGTGAGCAGCTCATTCTTCAGGGCTACTGCCTCTGCGTCCTTGACCCGGAGGGAGACTACCGCTCACTCGAAGCCCTGCCCGGCGTGATCATGATGGGGGGCAACGATCCACTTCCCCGCGCGCGCGACCTCGCCCAAGCATTGCGGTACCCCGATGCCAGCGTTGTGATCGATCTGTCGAACACACTTCATGCCGAAAAGCGTGAATACCTGCACGACTTGCTCCCGGTTCTCGCATCGCTCAGGCGGGAGACAGGTCTCCCGCACAAGATCGTGCTCGACGAAGCCCACTACTATCTGGCAGAGCCAGAGGGACGCCGGTTGATCGACGCTGAACTCGCGGGCTACATCCTCGTGACGTATCGCGTGTCGGGCATCGACCCGCAGGTGCGATCGGCGGCCGACGAGGTGGTCATCGTCACCCGTGAGACCGATCTCCAGGAGCAGGACACCCTTCGAGCGATCTGCTTAGCGGCCGGCAAAGATGTCTCAAAGGAAATGTTCAGCGGCCTACGCTCGGGGGAAGCCGCTCTCTTGCCAGGCATCGAGGAATCGCACGCCGGCGCGAAGCGTTTCCAGCTTGCTCCTCGGTTGACCTCTCACGTCCGACATCGCCAGAAGTACCTGGACATGCCGGTCAGCGAGCCGCAGGCCTTCGTGTTCATGGAAGACGGGAAGCCCGGATCCCGGGCGCGGTCGCTGAAAGATCTCGTCGTGCTCCTCGCCGCGCTTCCGGAGGAGTACCTTGGACCCCACTTCCAGCGACACGATATCTCGCGATGGATCGAGCAGGTGTTCCGCGATTGTCCCCTGGCCACCCACATCCGCGGCATCGAGAAGAAGGCGAACGGTGAAAGCGTCCGCGACGTCGCGAGAGACATTTCCCAGGCTGTTCGCGCGCGCTACGACTTGAACACAAGCGCAACGACAGCGGTCGAACGCTGATGAAGGTCGTCGCCGCGTGCGCTGTGTTCCTGCTGCTTGCAGCGCCGGCTGCGGCACCTGAGGAACTCCGTGGCCGAGAGCTGATCGTCAAGTCCAGATGCCTTGCGTGCCACGATATCCCTGGATTCGCCGGCATGGCGTTCAAGGCCCATTCCCTCGACAACGCGGGAGAGAAGCTCCGCGCCACCTGGCTCCGCGCGTGGCTGCCAGATCCACGATCGCACGCCGGCATGCGGATGGGCGATCTCCGGTTGAATGCTGCCGACCGCCGCTCCATCGAGGCCTTCCTTCTGTCGCAGCGATCGCGGCCCGTGACATCGGCTGCTGTCAACTGGGAGGGCGCGGACACACGGGCCGGCGGGAAATTGTTCGAGAGACTTCAGTGCGCATCGTGCCACTCAGCCGACACAATGCTCGACGCCGGAAGACTTCGGCGCGATTGGGTGTTTGCGCTTCTGAAAGACCCCCGGCAGGTTCAACCTGACACACCGATGCTGAATTACGCGCTGCCAGAGTTAGAGGTTCGCGATCTGACCGCATACGTACTCGAAGAATTCCGCTCTCCGAGCGCCTCTACCGAGCCCGAGCGGAGACTCCAGTCGGATGCACGATCGGTCGCCATGGGACGGGCCGTGTTCGAGCGACGGGGGTGTGACGGTTGTCATCGGACGACGGCAACACCGGTGGGTCAGGTGAAAATCGGCCCAAGTCTCGTCGGCCTTTCAGCTCGCCATCTGGGGGCCGCACCCGCCCGCGACTTTGTGATCCGAAAACTGCTGTCACCCGGTGCGCCGGGCAAGCCTTCCCGCATGCCAACGTTCGAGTTTTCCAATGCGGAGGCGATGGATGTGGCTCGGGTACTTCTGGGCAGGTAGCGAACTTTTCGGGATATGTGGGGAAATTTCCCGTCCCATGCTCTCCCACGAGTGAAGATTCATCGGTCGCACACATCCACTCAAAGGCACGCACCTTGCTGTGAGAATGGCGGAGGCTTGTTATGGCACATCCACTCGTTTGGTGGCAGCGACCATGGATCAGGACCACGGAGATTGTGCTGGGACACATTGCCGCGGTCGTCGTGGGGCTCATCATGATGGTAGTCGGCCTTGGCCTCGGCGTCACGATGGTCATGTTGCCGGTCGGCATCGTCATCGGGCTCATCGGCGCGGCGGTATTCGTGGGCGGGTTGTTCGCCCACATCAATCAGTAGACGTACACTTGAGGCGGTGCTCTCACTCGACGATCTACGCCGGAGCGAGTATCCGCTTCTCGACCAGCGTGGTCACGTCTACCTGGACTACACGGCCGGCAACCTCTGCCCGTTGTCGCTGGTCGAGCGTCATCTGGCGCTGCTGAAGACGGATATCCTCGGCAATCCTCATTCGGGCAATCCGACGGCCTCGCGGGCCTCTGAATTCGTCGATCGGGCCCGGAGTGCGGTACTGAACTTCTTCAACGCCGCCCACGACGAGTGGGCCGTCATCTTCACGGCCAACGCCACCCAGGCGCTGAAGCTCGTCGGCGAGTCGTATCCGTTCACCCCGACAAGCGAATTCCTGCTGACGTTCGACAACCACAACTCCGTCAACGGTATTCGAGAGTATGCGAGAGCCAGGGGCGCCGGCGTCACGTACGTGCCGGTCGTGCTTCCGGACATGCGGGTCGAACCGTCGGAGATTGAAGGGTATCTCGTTCGCCCAGGCGGGGGCGGCCGGCGGTTGTTTGCGTATCCGGCGCAGTCGAACTTCTCTGGCGTCCAGCATCCCCTCGAATGGATTGATCTCGCCAAGAACCATGGGTGGGATGTGCTGCTCGATGCGGCGGCCTTCACGCCGACCAACCGACTCGATCTCGGCCGCTGGCGTCCAGACTTCGTCGTGCAGTCGTTCTACAAGATGTTCGGCTATCCAACCGGCGTCGGGTGCCTAGTCGCCCGTCGCGAGGCCTTGCGCCGGCTCCGTCGGCCATGGTTTGCAGGCGGCACGATCACGGTGGCATCTGTACAGGGAGACAAGTACTACCTTGCCGAAGGCGAAGCCGGATTCGAGGACGGCACTCCGAACTATCTGGCCTTGCCGGCGATTGAAATGGGCCTCGAGTATCTGCAGACCATCGGCATCGAGGCCATTCACGCCCGCGTGCGCGAAATGACCGACCCCTTGATTCAGCAGCTCGTTGCGCTTCAGCACGCCAACGGCCAGCCGCTCGCCAGAATGTATGGGCCGCGTTCGAACGATCGTCGCGGCGGGACGGTCACATTCAACCTCTACGATCGCCAGGGTCTTCCGATCGATCATCGCCTGGTGGAAGAGCAGGCCAGCGCCGCGAACATCTCTCTCCGCACGGGGTGCTTCTGCAACCCGGGCGGCGGCGAGATCGCGCTCGGCATTACCGGCACCGAGCTCTCCTCCTGCTTCCATCAGCCCGAGCACGAGACGCATCTGACCATCGACGACTTTCGCCTGTGCATCGACGGCAAGAGCACTGGCGCGGTTCGCGTGTCGGTCGGGCTCGTCACAAATGCCGCCGACGTAAGCGCCTTTATTGCACTCGCGCGCCGGTTCCTGCTCTAGTGTCCAGCGAGAATGTCAGCGTGACCGTCAAGATGAACGGGCTGGGCACGCCGCTCAACAGCAACGGTTCATAGCGCCACTGCCTGACGGCTGCAATCGAGGGTTTGTCGAGCAGGGGAGTCGACCGCAGCACGGTGACGTTCGTCACCTCACCGGATTCACCTACGGTTGCTTCGAGAATGACGATCCCGGTGATCTTCGCGCTGACTGCCACCCGGGGGTATTCGGGCTCCACACGATGAACGAGCGCCGGCACTTTGATGTCTCCGCCCACACGGGTTGGTTTCCGAGGCGGCGGTGGAGGGGGTGGCTCGCCGGACACGATGCCGCCGAGCATCCCTCCAACGACCCCGCCAGCGATGCCGCCCGGCACCCCGCCAACCACCCCGCCCTCTTCGTCGCCCAAGTTCACTGCGCTCTCTGGCTCGATTCCCGTTGGAACCTGGGCCGGCACCATGAACGTCGGTCCGGAAGCCGGAGCCGGCGTCGTCGGCTGCGGCCTGCTCTGTGCTCGGACGGTTGGCGGTGGCGGAGGGGGTGGCGGGGGTGCCGGTGCCGGCAAATCCGCAACAAACGCGATCATCTTCGGAACTTCGGGAAGCTTGTCCGAAACGCTGAACAAGAGCACTGCGGCAATGCTGCCGAGCGCCATCACGTGCGTTGTGACGGAAACAATGGACGCGGCAGCGTGCTTGTCGCGAAACGGCCGGTCGATTGTGCCCGCAGTCAGATCGAACATGGTGACGCTCGGCCCTCCGTCCTCGAGAATCGCAAAACTGATGCCAGGCGCGGTCCGCAGGATTTCGCGAGATTCTGCACGAGCGACGCCTAGAGACCGTCGCCGCCCAAGGATTTTTCGAGGCTGGGTGAGGAAGATTCCGCAGTGCGCTCCACCATCACCGAACACTTTGCGTGCCGCACGACGGCATCGGCGACGCTGCCCATGAAGAACCGGTCCACACCTGTTCGGCCGTGGGAGCCCAGAACAATGAGGTCGGCGGGCCATTGGCGTGCAGTGTCGACTATCGCATGGCGGGGCTCTGCATCCGGCGTCGAAACGCTCGTCTGGAACCCCGCCTGTTTCAACTGTTCCTGGACACGCGTCACCAGTTCCTGTGCGTCCGCGAAGCTCTTGGTTCGGCTCTCGACAACATCGTGCGCAGACGTCGCACCTTGCCCGAACTGAAAGCACAACGGCATCTCTTTGAGCCATTCAACTGCGTGGAGCACCCGCACGTGAGTGCTGCCAGGGCGGAATCGTTCGATAACGCGTTGAACCGCCGCTTCGGAGCAACTGGAGCCGTCGACGGCGAGCAGAATGTTCATATCCGCCCCCGGCTGAAAGGCGCTGCCGTGTCGAACTCGATCGCCGCGACGCGAAAGCGGGCGTAAGGCATGGGCGTGCCGTCGATAATCCACGAGCCGACCATCTCGTGCGGCACGATCACGCCGTCGACATCCCGATAGTCGTGGTATTCGCCGAGAAACGGCGTCAGTTCGGACTTGCCGCCGCCGAGGTCGCGAAACCGTTCAGCGCGGAACCTTGCCGGAAGATCGTCATCGCCGAACTCAAATAGAGCCACCACCTCGCGGCCCTCGACAGCGAGTGTGGCCTTTGCGCGTCGATCGTCGATGGCCGTCCACCTGACGTATCGATCATCGAGATAGACCGTCGGTACCCAAGCCAGTTCGCCGAGGAGTCGAAGCAACGCGCCTTGATCGAGTTCTGGTCCGCGCGCGTCATTCAGCGTCACCGTCGATTCCGCGACGACGAGCATGTTGCCGGCGCCACGCACGGAGCGGTCGCGCGCTTCCATCCAGATACCCGGCATAGGCCGCACACGCCCCCACCAGATGAATCCTGGAGAATCGGCCGTGAAATACTGCTCGCCCGTCAGGGGGTACCAGCGACCCTTCAGATCGGGACGGAACGTGCCGTCCTGTCGAAGCCTCGCGCTGTGGATGAATGTGCGACGGGCACCGATCGCCTTGGTTAGATAGCGGCGCACCGGATCGGGCAGCCTCTCCAGCGCTCCGCGATCGATGGCGCCCGTATGTGCAGCAGACGCCAACATCTCGCGGACCTCACGATGGACGCGATGCTGAAAGCGGATGTTGTTCGCTGCGGCGACGGCGCCCGCAGTCCCAACGATCGCCACACCCCCCCACAGCATTACGCGGCCCACTGAAGACATAGACACGCCTGTCTGGAACGCAACGGCCATGCCACAGGGATATTTCCCCAATTGTGAGGAAATTCCCCTCCTCCCGCTCTCTTGACGATGGAATCACCGGCCAGTCATTTCAGCAGGAGTGGCACAGCGTCTGCACACCTACCGAAGGGAGGGGATCTCCATGAGAACAGTTCGTATTGCCACAGCAATTGCCGCCGTCGTTTTTGTGACGCCATTGACCCTGCTTCAGGCGCAGAGTAGCACCGCACAATCGTGCGAGCACCATCAAGCGATGACGGCCGCATTGGCGACCATCGAGACACTCGTTGCCGACACGAAGACGTCGAAGGACGTCGCCGCACTCCACGCCGCCCTCGATCAGATCGGATCGCAGGTGACGAAGATGCAGGAGAGCGACAAGAAATGCTCCGGCATGATGGAGAAGATGATGCCGATGATGGAGAAGATGAAGTCGATGCCGCAGAAAGATGCGGGCGAGCACCAACATTAGTGACGAGTGATGAGTGATGAGTGATGAGTGATGAAGGACGACAGGGGCGATAAGAACATGCAGAAGATTCTCGATCGAATCTATTGGCGTTCCATATGGCATCTGGCTCGGTTCGCGCTGGGCGAACTGTACGGCACGCCGCTCCTGGTTGTCTTCTCACTGCCCCTGCTCCTGGCCTCCAGCAGTTCGGCAGTACGGGCGCAGGTTGGCGCACCCGAGAACACGCTCTCCAACTATTCTGTACGCACGATCAACGCCGATCGATCGGAGGGCGCAAGTTACCCGCGCATCATCCAGATCAAGGAGTACGCGCCGGCGCGAGGTCAGCTCCTGGCAACGTTCAGTCGAAGAGGCTCGCTGCCGATTTATCGAAGCACCGACGAAGGAGATACCTGGCAGTTCTACTCGGAGGTGCAGGGCTTGCGCGGGCAGCCGACGCTCTATGAGCTGCCACAAAGAGCGGGGACACTTCCGGCCGGAACGATACTGGCGGCGGGCATGGCTGCTGCTCAGAGCGACACAGCGAAGTCTGCGCTGGCCGCCTACTACAGCCTTGACGGCGGAAAGAGCTGGGAGTTCTTGAGCACGATTGCCGAAGGCCAGCGCGCGCCATACGATCCCGCGCAGCGAGCCGGCATCACCAAGCTGAAGCCAGTCTGGGAGCCGTTCCTGTACACCGATGCGGCCGGCAGGCTCGTTGTCTCGTTCTCCGACGAACGATACAAGGACGACAACTACAACCAGATCCTGGTTCATCGCGTGTCGACCGACGGCGGCAAGACGTGGGGAGACGTCGTGTTTGACGTCGCGCTCCCCGACGGCCTCACCAGGGCGGGCATGGCTGTCATCACGCGGTTGCCGAACACCAAGTTCTTCATGATCTACGAGATGGTGGGACTGCCCGGCTATCCGCTGGAACCTAGAAGCAACCCGGTTCATTTCAAGATCTCGAATGATGGGGACAGCTTCGGAGACTTCAACGAGCGAGGCACGCTGATTCAGGACAAATGGCGCCAGTTCCTGTGGGCCACACCGTATGTCGCGTGGTCGCCGTACGGAGGCCCGAACGGAACCTTGATCGCGTCAGCGAGAGCCGTGATGCGATACGACCTTGGGCAGGTCGGTAACGGCGTGATGATCAATCGCAATCTCGGCGAAGGTTACTGGACGCTCATCGAGACGCCGATTCGTTACACGCCAGGCCCCGGCGGGTACAGTCAGACGATGCTCCCACTGGGGAACGGAAGAGAAATCCTTCAGCTGGTGCCAGTCGACGGCGGGATTCGCTACGCCAAGTTCAGTCTGCCCGACTGAGACGTGATGCAAGCCGTTGACGGCTCTTCACGATGGCCGTCGCGACGACGATAGCTGCCCCAAACGGCGCGATAAGCAGAATCCAGATCCCTTCGCGAAGGGCGGCCACCATTTGCTGACCCTCTGGCGTCGCCAGAATCAGCCGGCACATTGGACACATCTGACTACCTCCCGCTCGTCATGCCGAATATCCTCAGCGCATCGGGCACAATCAAAATGTAGAGAATTGCCGCATTGATGGGCAGCCCGAGGATGATGCCAACCACCAGCGGCCAGCGCTCGAAACGAAGGTGCATGAAGTACCCGGCAATCAGCGATGCCTTGATGGTCATCGCGCCGAGCATCAGCGCCACGAACGTCTGCCGCGGAATCGGCATTTGATCGAGCACGACCATCACGAGCGTAAGCGCCAGCAACACACTCCACGCGATCCAATAGATGCGATACATGGCTACACCAGATAGAAGAGAGTGAAAATGAAGACCCACACCAGATCGACGAAGTGCCAGTAGAGTCCTGCAATCTCGACGCCGTTGGCGCTCGATCGACCGCCCGCCGAGTGCCAGGCCGTGACGCACAGCACGATCAGCCCCGTCAGCACGTGCGAACCATGAAAACCGGTCAGCAGAAAGAAGTAGCTCCCGAAGGACGGATCGCCCCAGGGGTTGTGGGTTAGCGTCGCCCCTTCCCCGATCAGGTGGGCCCACTCGTAGGCCTGCATACCCAGAAACGCCACACCACCGAGAATCGTCAACAGCACGAAGCGTGTGGTGGCCCTGCGATCGCTGGCGCCAGCAGCTACGACGGCAGAAGCCATCGTGGCACTGCTCGAGATCAGCACGAACGTCATCACGGCGAGGTAGCTGATGCTGAACACTTCCTGCTGGGGCGGCCAGCGCTCGGCCATCAACCGTGCATAGCCGTAGCTGGCCAGAAATCCGGCGAACAACAGGCCGTCGGTGACGATGAAGGCCCACATCATCACCTTGCGCCACCCGGCGGCAAATGGACACGCCCCACCACCCCACCTATCGATCACCGGCTCCACCGTGTGCGTCGCCATTCAGTGTGTTCCTTCCGGTTTACGCCAGCCGCAACATGAGCAAGAGATAGATCCAGACCGCCGTCAAGAAGTGCCAGACAGTGGATACGAGGCCGGCCAGGTACGGCCAGCCTGCCACGTCGGTCCGGCGCACGGTTCTGACGAACAAGTACGCCAGAAACCCGAACGCCACAATCAGATGCGCGCCGTGCACGCCTGTCAGGATGTAGAAGAACGAACTCGCCGGGTTGGTCGGCAGATACACACCGGTGCGCGCGAGCGTGCTCCAGGCCTGCACCTGGCCGGCAAAGAACAACAGCGCCAACCCGCAGGTGGCTGCGATTGCCGTGGATGCTGCGCGAGCCGTCGCTCCCGGCCGACGGCCAAGCTCGAGGGTGAGGCTGCTCGCAAGCAACACCACCGAGTTCAGCCACAACAGCGGCGGCAAGTGAACCGGCACCCAGTCGGCGCCGCTCTTTCGAACGACATACGCGCTGGTAAATGCGGCGAACAGCATCACCACCGTGCCGAGGAACATCCAGACGCCGACTTCGCGGAGGTGCCAGCGTTCGGCGACCTCGCGATCGAAGACGATGGCGACGCTCATGCCGTCACCGCCACTTGCCTGGCCGGAACCGTCTGCGGCGTGTAGTCGAGCGCCTCACCGGCGACCGAATACTCGTAGGCCCAGCGATGCACGGTGGGAATCTCGACGAAGTTTCCGTGCGGCGGAGGCGATGAGGTCTCCCACTCGAGCGTCGTCGCGTGCCACGGATTACGCTCCGATGCCCGGCCCGCGACGAGGCTCCAGATGAAGTTCAACGCAAAGACCAGCTGTCCCGCCATCAGCAGAAACGCGACCAGGCTGATGACGACGTTCTGTCCGTGTGTGCGATTCAGATACTCGTAAGTGGTGAACGCGTAATAGCGGCGCGGCGCACCCTGCAATCCGACGAAGTGCTGCATGAAGAACACGGTGAAGAACGGCAGGAACGTGAGCCAGAAATGCGCCTTACCCAGCGCTTCGCTCATCTGCCGGCCGAACATCTTCGGAAACCAGTAGTAAATGCCGGCAAACGTACCCAGCAGCGTCACACCGCCGATCATCAAATGAAAATGGCCGACGACGAAGTAGGTGTCGTGCAGCTGCATGTCCGCGGTTGCGTTGCCGAGGAAGAGCCCGCCGAATCCGCCGACGCCGAAGAGCGCAATGATGCCCAGCGCGAACAGCATGGGCGTCGCCAGCGTGATACGAGCGCCCCACAACGAACCGAGCATGTTCACACCGATGATCGTCATCGGCACGGTGATGAGCATCGTCGAAATCGAAAAGTACTCTCCGGAAAACGGGCTCATCCCGCTGACGAACATGTGGTGCCCCCAGACGATCATGCTGAGGACGGCGACGATCATCAGGCAGTAGACCGACAGCCGATAGCCGAACACCGGTTTGCGGCTGAACACCGGCAGCATGTCGAGCGCGATGCCGAGCGCCGGTAGTATCAGCACGTACACCTCCGGGTGCCCGAGAAACCAGAACAGGTGCTGCCACAGCAAAGGCGAGCCGCCGTGATTCGGCAGCAGCTTGCCTGCGACGATCAGGCCTGATGGCAGGAAGAAGCTCGTGTCGAAGTGTCGGTCGAACAGCAGCATGATTGCCGCTGCGGTAAGCGGTGGAAACGCCAGCAGTCCCATGATCGCCGAGATGAAGTAGGACCAGACGGTGAGCGGCATCCGCATCATCGACATGCCAGGTGCGCGCAGGCTGAGCACCGTCGCCACGATGTTGAGTCCGCTCATCGTGAACGACGCAATGAACAGGGCCATTGCCAGCAGCCACAGCGTCTGCCCGAGCGCCGATCCCGGCATAGCACTGGCGACGGCGCTCAACGGTGGATACGCGGTCCAGCCAGCCGCAGCCGCGCCACCCTGCACGAAGAACGACAGGAGGATGACGATCGCCCCCAGCAGTCCGATCCAATACGACAACATGTTCAGCAGCGGAAACGCCATATCGCGGGCGCCAATCTGCAGCGGCACGACGTAGTTGCCAAAGCCGCTGACGAGCACGAACGACATGAAGAAGAACACCATGATGGTGCCGTGCATGGTGACGAGCGCCATGTAGAACTCGGGGGTCATCACTCCAGAGGGCATGCCCACGGGCATCAGCTTGCCGAGCAGCGGCCACTGGAGGCCGGGCCAGCCGAGTTGCAGACGTATCAACCCGGCGAGAGTCCCTCCGACGAGTGCCATCGCCAGCCCGGTGAGGATGTACTGAATGCCAATAATCTTGTGGTCTGTGCTGAAGATGTACTTTCGGATGAATGAGTCGCTGTGGCTCACTTCGACGCCTCCTCGCGCAGCGCGCGCTCGTAATCCCGCTGCGCGACGACTTTGAAGATCCCCTGCATGCGGTAGTGACCAAGTCCGCAAAGCTCGGCGCAGGCCAGTTCGTAGGTGCCTTCCTTGGTCGGCACGAACGTGATCTCGGGCGTCATCCCTGGAATCACGTCCTGCTTCACCCGCAGGTGCGGCAGAAAGAAGCTGTGGATCATGTCTTTCGAATGCAGCCGGATATGAACCGGCCGATCGACGGGGACGATGAATTGATTGACGAGGTAGATATCATCGGCTCCCCTGGCATCTGCGCTGTCGAGACCAACGGGATTGCTGGCCTCGTCGACGAGTTCGTTTCGCACGCGGCCAAACACGCCATCAGCGCCCGGATAGCGGACGTTCCAGAAGAACTGCTGCGCGGTCACGTCGATCTGCACCGCATCGGGCGGCGCCGCCGCTTCGAAGTACTCCTTCCAGACAGGCATGCCAATCGCCAGCACGCCGCCCTCGGCCACGGCGGCCATCAGCATGCCGAGCAGCAGCGATACGACAACCTCGGTGCGGGCAGCCGCCACACGCTGCGTGACGACATGCCGGCGCCCGCCGGCCCAGACCAGCCAGGACAACGCCGTGAACGCCACAAACAGCAGGGAACCGGTTGTGAACAACAAGTAGCGCAGCATGTCGTCGATGCCGGCTCCGTGCCGCGATGCGAGTGGCGGCAGCCAATCCCGGCGGCCGTACAGCACGATGCCTGCGCCTAACAGAAGAAACATCAGTGACACGAGCCACACGTCTAGTACGCCCCGCTTTGGGGATGTTGAGTGGGTCATTTGAATTCAGCGGGAGAGCAACAGGTGTGCCGACGCGCCGGCGGGGCGGTTCCTCGACATTCTGCGAGGCGTATTCGCGCGAACCGATCGCGCGGACGAACGTTCTGGCGGGCATTTTCCCCATCGCGATGGGGAATATTTCGTACTAGCCCTCGCCGGGGCCGAGCGTGAGCGGAGGCAATCCGAGAAGATTCTGTAGACGATCGTAGAAGACGCCGAATGCGCCGGCGCCGACGAGCGCGCCAGCCAGGGCGGCCAGCGCATAGACCTTGCCTTCGCCGATATTGACAAGGATCGGTCCGGGGCACATCCCCGCCACTGACCAGCCGACACCGAACAACAGGCCGCCTACGACATTCCCACGATGCATCGGCTTCAATTCGATCGCCACCGGACGACCAAACGCCGTCTTGCCGCCGCGTTTCACCAACCACAACCCCGCGGCCCCGATGACCACTGCCGTGCCGATGATGCCGTACAGCTGAAAGCTCTCGAACAAGAACATCGCCTGAATGTAGTTGTAGTCGGCTGCGCCGGAACGACTCAGGAGAAATCCAAACGCGGTCCCGGCGAGGATGTAGAAACCCAGCATCGCCTACATCCCGGCGAACAGCACGCGATAGATCAGTTGCGTCGTCACCATTCCGCCTGCCATGAAGCTGGCCGTGGCCACAAGGCTGGGCCACTCGAGGTTCGACAGTCCGAAAATGCCGTGGCCGCTCGTGCAGCCGCCCGCGAGCCGCGTGCCGAATCCGATGAAGAGCCCGCCTGCAAACATCCACGCGAGCTTGCCCACATGACCGAACCCAATGACCGCGTCGAACCTGCCAAGCTCCCAGGTCAGCGCCCATCCGCCGCCAAGCGCAGCTGACAGAAAACCGCCCAGGACGAGGCCCGCGAGAAACGGCAGTCGCCAGCCGCGGCCAGATCGAATGCCGGCTCGACGGAAGTAGGGCTGCGGAAGTACGAGGCTGCAAATGTCTTCGAAACCCGTCGAGATGCCCAGCCGGTGATTGCTGATAAACACGAGGAGCAGTGTGATCACGGCAATCCCTGCACCCGCCAGCGACCAATGCAGTGGAGACAGGTTATGAAGAATGAGCGGCATGGCCGTCGAAAGGCACTAGATTGGTCATCACCCTACCCTGCTCGAAGGCGCGGACGCTCTCCAGCGTCGTCTGTGCGATATTGGCAAGGGCCTCTTGCGTCAGAAACGCCTGGTGGGCTGTGATCAACACGTTCGGAAACGTGAGCAGCCTTGCGAGCACGTCGTCCTGTAGTACCTGATCGGAGAGGTCTCTGAAGAACAGGCCCTCCTCTTCCTCGTAGACGTCGAGACCCGCGGCACCCACCTGCCCCTGCTTGAGCGCCTCGACGAGAGCAGGCGTGTCGATGAGTGCTCCACGGCCGGTGTTGATGATCATGACTCCACGCTTCATCGATTGCAGGGCTGCGGCATCAATCAAGTGATGCGTCTTCGGGGTCAGCGGCACGTGGAGAGAGATCACATCCGACACGCGGTAGAGATCGGTCAAGTTCACGTAGGAGACGCCCCGGTCGATCAACTCCTGTCTCTTCGCCATATCGAACGCCACGACGCGGCATCCAAACCCGAGCATGATGGTCGCCATCACAACACCGATGCGTCCGGTACCGACGATGCCCACCGTTCTGCCATACAGATCGAAACCGACAAGCCCGTCGAGCGAGAAATTGGCGTCGCGTACCCGGTTGGCGGCGCGGGGAATCTTGCGATTCAGCGCGAGGAGAAGCGCGACCGCGTGTTCTGCCACAGCATGCGGCGAGTACTCGGGGACGCGGACCACGGGCAGAGCGAGGTCCGCGGCAGCTGCCAGATCTACATGGTTGTACCCAGCCGAGCGCAGTGCGATCAACCTCACGCCGCCGGCGTGAAGCGTCTGCAGCGCGTCGGCGTCGAGACGATCGTTAACGAACGGACAGACAACCGGAAAGCCCGATGCAAGCGCCGCAGTGGCCGCCGTCAACCGCGCCTCAAAGAATGTCAAATCAAAGCCGAATCTCGCGTTCGCCACCGTGAACGCTTCCCTGTCGAACGCATGGGTATCGAAGAAGGCAATCCGCATTTACTCCTGTCCGGCTGATCGTATACTCCGGGCGCAACGGATGGTTCCCAATTCCGACATCCTCGGCCTTCTTATCGCGACGCTTGGCGGCGCGGCCATTGGGTTGGAACGTCAGTGGTCGGGGCACGCCGACGGCCCGCGCGCGCGGCTGGGAGGCCTCCGCACGTTCACGATGCTTGGAGCGCTGGCCGGACTGAGTGGATGGCTGTGGACCCTCGGCTTCTCGGCAGCCGCCACGGCGCTGCTCGTGGGCGCGATCATCATCGTCGGAGTGGCATACGCGACAGCAAGCCGGTATGAAGTCGACGCCACGACCGAGATCGCGGCGCTTCTGGTCCTCGCCGCCGGAGTGCTCGCCGGCATCGGCTACCACCGTCTCGCCAGTGCCATCGTCGCGCTGGAGTCCTTGATCCTGGTTGAAAAATCCCGCCTTCACGCACTGGTCAAACGCGTCGATGAAACGGAACTGCGCGCCGGCGTTCGATTTGCCGTGATGGCGCTCGTCATTCTTCCGATACTTCCCGCAGGTCCATATGGACCGCTCGGGGGCATTCGGCCGCGCGAGCTGTGGGCACTCGTCTTGTTCTTCTCCGGGTTGAGCTTTCTCGGATTCCTCGCCAGACGCATTATCGGGCCCGGTCAAGGGTACCTCGTGACGGGATTGCTCGGCGGTGTGATGTCGTCGACGAACACGACGCTCACCTTCGCTCGCTTGAGCCGCACGAAACGATCCTTTGAACGCGAGATCGCGCTCGGCGCAGTCGGGGCGAATGCCGTCCTCTATCCGCGAGTGCTCATTGCCACCGCTGTGCTGAACCGGGCGATGGCCTGGCCCCTCGCTTCCTATCTGGCGATTCCGGCGTTGATCGCAGCCGCCGTCACGGCACTCGGAGCACTCCGGCCGGCTGTGAAACAGGCACAGGACAAGGCCGACCGCAACCCCTTGCAGCTGCTCGCGGCCCTTCAGATGGCCGCACTCTTTCAGCTCGTGGTGATGATCGTCGAAGTGGCTCGGCAGCGCGGACCGTCCGCGGTGCTGACGTCGGCGGCGGTGCTGGGCTTGACGGACGTCGATGCGCTGACGATGTCGATGGCACGAGCGCCTCACCTTACGGTGGAGGTCGCGGCTCTGGCGGTTGCCGTTGGCGTGGCCGCGAATACGTTGTTGAAGCTGGGTGTGTCGATCTTCCTCGGGAGCGCGCGGTTTCGGGTGATCGCCGGTGGAACGCTGGCCGTCATGCTCGTATCGACCCTGGCGATCATCCTGCTATGAAAAGGGGTCTACTGGGTGGCGCGTTCGAGCTTGAACTTC
>JAMQPK010000149.1 GCA_023717525.1 Vicinamibacterales bacterium
CCCCCACGCCATGGTGGCCAACATCAAATCGGCCAAAGGCGTGGCCCCGGCGCTGAAGATGTTCAAGGAGGGACTGCGCGTGGGTCTCGCCACCGACGGGCCGATGAGCGGCAATACGCTCGACGTCATTGGCCAGCTTGGCTACGTCGCCAAGCTTCACAAGCTGGATCAACACAATCGCAACGTCATGCCTGCGATCGACGTCGTCGAGATGGCGACTCGCGGAGGAGCTCGCGCCCTGCACATGGAGGACAAGATCGGATCCCTCGAAGCCGGCAAGCTTGCCGATCTCATCGTGCTCGAAGGAGACGCCACCACAATGGTGCCGCTTTACGACCCCTACTCGGCCCTCGTCTATGCCGCAAGCCCCAAGGATGTGCGTTCGACCATCGTGCACGGTCGAGTGGTGATGGAAGATCGAGTCATCACGACCGTGGATGTGCGCGAGGTGAAGTCGAAGATGCGGGACATCGGCCGAAAGGTGAACGCGGCCGTCGCCAAAGGCATCAAGTAGGTGCGACCGCTCGAAGGGAAGGCCGCCATCGTGACGGGCGCCAGTCGCGGCATCGGCCGCGCAATCGCCCTCAAGCTTGCCGCGCTCGGGGCTCGTTGCGCGATTTGCGCGCGCGATGAAGGGCGGCTTGGGGAAGTCGTCCGGGAAATCACGAACGCGGGAGGCACGGCCGAAGCGATGGCACTGGACCTTCGAGAACCCGAGGCGCCATCACGTGTGGCCGATTTCTGCCTTTCGCGTTTCGAGCGTATCGATATCGTCGTCAACAACGCCGGCGCCACGAAGCGGGGGGAATTCCTGACGCTCTCGGATGCAGATTTTTCCGATGGCTTCGCGCTGAAGTATTTCGGCTCCGTGCGGCTCGTCCGCGCAGCGTGGCCGCACCTCAAAGCGTCCGGCGGCTCCGTAGTAAATATTGTCGGGGTCGGCGGCCGAACGCCAGGGGCACAGTTTGCGATTGGCGGCTCGGTGAACGCTGCGCTGCTTTCG
Source organism: Vicinamibacterales bacterium (assembly GCA_023717525.1). GTDB lineage: Bacteria > Acidobacteriota > Vicinamibacteria > Vicinamibacterales > JAMQPK01 > JAMQPK01. The sequence continues at coordinate 1,004 of JAMQPK010000149.1, forward strand.
CTGACGAAGTCGCTGGCTGCGAGCGGCATCGCCGATGGCGTGCAGGTGAACGCGGTCAGTCCAGGCGCCGTCCGCACCGATCGACTGAAGAACCGCCTTCAACAAGCCGCCAGTGAAGGCGGCGGCGACGTGGCCGCCGCCGAGAAGCATTTCGTGACCGCTGAGAAAATCACCCGCATCGGCGAGCCGGAAGACATCGCCGGCCTCGTCGCGTTCGTCGTCGGCCCTGAGGGGCGGTTTCTCCAAGGCGCCCTCATCGACATGGACGGCGGAGCGACAAAGACGATCTGACCGAGGCGCGAATTATTTCGCGGGGGCAGGCGCGGGCGCCGGCCCGGGCTTCGTCCCGGTAATATTCACTTCGACGTAGATCAGGTTCTCTGTGCCGGCATTTTCGTTGGCGTGCGTCGTGCCCTCCGACACCGAAATGACGTCGCCCGCCTTGTACACGTGAACCACATCGCCGCGATGCTCGGTGAGCTGCCCCTGGACAACGGTGATGATCGATGTGCGCCCAATATGCGTATGGGGCGTCATCGCCCTGCCTGGGGCGTACACGAAACGCGTCGCCGATGCAGCCCCCGCCGGCAGACCGACTTCCGCGAGGCTTACCTTGGCGACCATTTCCGATGCCGGACGATTGGCATCAGCCGCCGGCTGTTGCGCCCGGATGTGAGTGACCCCGAGGACCAGGGCCAGACCCAGACAACCGGTGAGTGTACCGATGATTCGTGGATGCGTCATAGACTTCTCCCTGTAGTGAAGGAATAAATGTTGAACAGTTATACCTCAGGCCAGGGACAAAGGCTCGCAGCCGTTGCGGCGGGAACGATGATCGCAACCTGGGTCATCCTCGCCGCGACAGCGCCGGGGATCCCGATCGTCTGGGACGAGGGCGAATACATGTCGCGCTCGTTGCGCATCGTTGAATGGTTTCGGGAATGGATCCGGTTGGGTGCCCCGGCATTGACCGACAGCGCTATTCAATCGCACTGGCTCTTCACCACCGTCGGAGAAGGCCATCCAGCATGGTTCGCCGTTCCGATCGCCTTCGGCCAATGGCTCGCGACGGGGCTTGTGGGTCCCCTGACCGCCGCACGCCTTGGGCCGATCACGATCTTCAGCGTGGGGTGCGCGGCCGTCGCCGCACGCCTGAAGCGGGATTACGGAATGGCAGCCGCCATCGTCGCCCCCATCGCACTCCTGACGTTTCCCAGGCTGTTCTCCGAGGCGCATTTCGCGACGCAAGACGGCCAGCTGACAGCATGGTGGCTGATGCTTTGGGCGATCGACGTGTCCCCGATGCCGCGTGCCCGGGCAATCGGCATGGGCGTGATCCTCGGACTGACGACCGCCACGAAATTCACCGGGTGGTTTGCATGGGTCCCTGCCGTCGCATCCCGGCAACGACTCCTCATCATTCTCCCGTTGGCCTTATTGACGTTCTACGTTGTGAATCCTCCACTCTGGTATCACCCGATCGACGGGTTCGTCACCCACATCCAACGGAATCTTGGCCGGGCGCACTCCCTGAATGTGTCGACGTTCTTCTTGCGGCACACGCACGACATGTACCATCCGCTGCCCTGGTACAACACGCTCGTCTGGCTCGTGTTTGTCACACCAGTGCCGACCTTGTTTCTCGGACTGGTGGGGTTAGGTCACTGCATCGCCGTTCGGACGAGGGCGTCGATCGTGCTGATCCTCCACTGGGTGATGTTGATGGTGATCCGAGGGCTGCCGCAGGCCCCGCCCCACGACGGGATACGGCTGTTCCTTCCCGCGTTCGGATTCTGGTGCGTATTCGCGGCGATTGGCGCGCACATCGTGTGGAGCGCGGTGAAGACGTCGTCGACCGCGTCGCGAGTGATCGTGCGCACGGCGTTAATCGCCGCCGCGCTTGCGGGCGCGGCAGACGTGGGGCGGTACTATCCGCAGACGCTGTCGTACTACAGTCCGCTGGTGGGCGGCGTCCGCGGCGCCGCCAGCAGAGGGATGGAGGCGGCGTATTGGTGGGACGCCCTGGACAACGACGTGCTCGGTTGGCTGAACGAACGGACCGAACCCGGAGCGACGATCGCCTTCTCGCCGGCCGGGAACTTGAAACTCCTGCGCGACTGGAACCGGTTGCGACCGCAAACGGTTGAGCCTGCCAGCGGGGGATTCAAATGGTACGTGCTGCAGAACCGTCCAGGAATGTTCACGGACACCGACCGGGCGCTCGTGCGCTATGAGACGCCGGCGTTCGCAAAGTACGCAGGCCGCCGGCCTCAGGGCGCCGCAGTGCCCGGCAATCTCGATGTGCCGCTGATTTTCGTCTTCTCCCTCGAACAATATCAACGCGCTTCCCGTGTTGGAATCCCAGCAGTTCGATTGCGTCGAATGCCCGATCTGCCGATAAGAGATCGTGCGGTATTGGTTCCCCTTGTGCGCGGTATTGCTCGTCGCTTCCACGTCTCTGTCTCTTGCGGCCGGACCGGCTGCCACGGGCCCGACGGTTCAGCTGAAGGTCGTGGAGATCAACGAGCCCGGCGGGCAGATTCTGAGCTACCGCCACCTCGCAGGCTCGTCGGAAGTCCAGATGCGGGGAACACAGTTGGCCCCGGACGCACGGGTCAAGCTGAAGATCGGCAGCCGTCCGGGCTTTGTCGAACTCGATATCAACCGCGGTGGGATCTCGGGCTTGAGGCCGGCGCACGAGCTAGGGAAGGACTTTCTGACATATGTGCTCTGGGCCGTTTCGGTCGATGGCAGAGCGTCCAACCTTGGCGAGATCACGTTTGAAGGCGACCGCCCGATTCCCGTCAACCTGACCACTCCGTACCAAACCTTCTGGTTGATGGTCACGGCCGAGCCGAACTACGCGGTGGTCGATCCCAGCACGCAAGTCGTGCTCTACAGCGTGAAAGGCGCCACCGGCGATAACCAGGCGCTGCCGATCAAGGGACACCTCTTCTTCTTCACTCACTACACAGGCTATGAATCACAGCCTGGCGACGCACTCGATGGCATACCCAACCAGCTTCTCCAGGCCCGCAAAGCCGTGGAGCTCGCTTCCAAATCCGGCGTGCTTGCAGAAGACCGCAAGACTTCCCGCGTAAAGGAAAAGGAAGAGGAGTACTCACACGAGGCGTTCGCACAGGCCAAGACTTTCCTGGCGCAATCGGAAGCCGCCTACGCGAAGAATCCCAGGGATCAGGCGGTCGTCCAGTTTGCCCGCACGTCGGCGCAGAGCGCGGAGAACGCCCGCGCCCTCGCAATGGGCGCGGTCGGCAACCTCCTGGTCCGTCGGCTGGAAAGCGAACTGGCGGAGGCTCGCCACGAGCTGTCCGACTTGAAGATTGCGAAAGCAACCATCGGCGAGCCTTCCGTGCCTCAAGCGAAGATCGAACCCGCACCCGTCGTGCTTCCGCCTGCTGCAGCGGCTCTTCCTCCTTTGGTCAAGCAACCTGCCTTGTGGTTTGCCGTGGCCGGATGGGCCGTCGCCGTGGTGCTGCTGTTCCGCCGGCGGTCGATCTAGCCGCAGAGCGAGAGATGAATCGCCGCTCGACGACACTCCCGTTCATCGGCAGTCTGCTGGCGCCAGGCGGTGTGCTGGTGTTCGGAACATGGGCCGTGCAGAGGGAAGAAGTCGTGCGAGCCGCAGCGGCGCCTTACGCGGCGTACTACTGCTTCGGGGCGCTTGCGGCCGCCGTTCTTCTGAGCCTGTACTACGAACAGGCTCGACTGCTGTGCAGTGCTTCGGCTGTTTTCCTCACGGTTCTGGCATTCGGACCGCTCTCCACCGGATCGGGAACGGTGAGGCTTTCGGCCGCGATCCTGATTCCGCTGAACCTTGCGCTCTTTGCCTTCTTCAAGGAGCGCGGCGTGATCACGTTCGATGGCCTTCCCAAGGTTGCGATCGTTGCGGCTCAGGCAGCCGCCGTGTTCTGGATAGACCACGGAATTCCCCTCGAACAGTGGATGGTTCATCTCTCGTTTGGGGTTGGCGCGCTCATCCTGCTGACGCTGGTGTTCAAACGGCGCACGAAAGTCGAGCAAGGGCTGCTGTGGGCCCTCGTCGCAATGTTGTTCGGTGTGAGCCAGCACGATGACGCGCTCTTCCTCTACTCGGGCACGGCAGGCATCGTGCTGGTTTTCGCGGTCCTCGAACACGGCTATGACATGGCCTACCGCGACGAACTGACCGGGCTTCCAGGCAGAAGGGCGTTCAACAGCATGATGGAAACTCTGGGCGGCACGTACTCGATCGCGATGTGCGACGTGGATCACTTCAAGAAGTTCAACGACACCTACGGTCACGACGTGGGGGACCAGGTGCTCCGGAAGGTGGCGGCGAATCTGTCGCGCGTCGGCGGCGGTGGGCGGGCGTTCCGCTACGGCGGCGAGGAATTTCTGATCGTCTTTCGAGGACGCTCGGCGCGGGAAGCCGAACCGTTCGTGGAATCGCTTCGCAGCTCGATTGCCGAGGCCGGGTTTGTACTGCGCGGTCCCGATGGGACAGAGAGAAAACCAGGGCCATCGGCGGGCGTCGAGCCTTCTCGGCGTGTCAACATCAGCGTCAGCATCGGCATCGCAGAGAGATCGAAGCGACATTCCACGCCCGAGCTCGTTCTGGACGCCGCCGACGCAACGTTATATCGCGCCAAGGAGGCGGGCCGCAACTGCGTGAAGCTCGACGAGAGCACGCCGGGCTAGTCGTGGCGCGTCAGTGCGTCATCGAGTACAAGACGACGTCGATACCAACGGCGTACGCTTCCGGCGAGAAGTCAAAGAAGTACTGCGGGTCCTCTCCCTCGCGTTCCCATCCGTCCGGGACGTCGGTGTTGTGCAGCATCACGACCATCAGGCGGCCCCGCGTGTCCGCGATGCCTCGTGCGTCCGGCCCGGATCGATCGTCGTTCCAGCGTTCGATGGTCCCTCCGGTTCGCCGCCAGGTCTGGATAGACGCCATCTGCGGCAACTGTTGCACCCGAAACATGGTGTTCCAAATCGTCGGACCCGGCGGCGTAAGGTCGACGATGGGATACTGACTTGGCGGAAGAACGCGGCTGATCTCTTCGTCGAACTGCTCCCGGCCGTACGTGCCGTGGTAGTCGGACACGAGCAGAAACCCGCCTTTCAGCAGGAACTCACGTAACCGGACAACCTCTGGGGGTGTGAATTTTGCCGTGCCCGCGTCTTCCATCAGCACAAACGGGCACTGAAACAGCGCATCGTCGGTCAGCCGGACGACGACCGCGTCGGGCATTTCGTCTTCTCCGGCTCCGCGACTGATCTTGACGTCGGCTTTGGTGAGCTCCGCAAGGCGGGTGCTGAAGTTGAGGTCGGCGCCAGGGTAATCGGTGCTCCATCCGCTCTTCTCGCGCCGGTTGCTGGTGAACAGGGCTCGGCAGAAATTGAAGCTTCCGTTGAACGTTGTCCGGGTTGGGAACCTCGGAGGCGTATAGCCGTAGCCGCCGCTCCAGATTTGCTGGGCGTGGAGGGCAAGGGCGCCGACAATCAGGAAGGCTGCGACGCCGACCGCCGTGGGCTTCATAGCACTTACCTCTTCTGATATTTAACCAGACCAAAGGGCCGTACCCTAATCCCGTAGATGTTACCGTCGGCGTCCGCCGTCACGCCTTCAGCGCCGCTCGTCACGACAAGCGCGCCTTCATCCTGATTGCCGAGCGGATCGGGAATAAACGCAGTGACGGCTCCGGTGCGGGCGTTTCCGACGTGAATGCCGCGAACGAATTCGTTGTGGTTGCGCGGCGTGTTCGACTCCGAATCCGCTGCGTACAGGATATCGCGCTTGTCTATGTACAGGCCACTGGGACGGCCGAACTGCTTCCACTGGTCGAGAAACGTGCCATCCTGATCGAAGATCTGAATGCGGCTGTTCTCGCGATCGGCGACGAACAGACGCCCCCGGGAGTCGATCGTGATGCCATGGGGTGTGTCGAACTCGCCCGGTCCACTCCCCTTGTGCCCCCATGCTTTCACAAATGTGCCGTCCTTCCTGAACTTCACAATCCTCGCGTTGCTCTCGTTCCCGTGACCGTCGGCGACAAAGATGTCCCCGTTCGGCGCCGTGACGACGTCCGAGGGCTGATTGAAATGGCTTTCGTCTGTGCCCGCAACACCGGCGGTCCCTAGCCGCAGCAGCACTTTGCCGTCGGGACTGAACTTGATGACCTGCATCCCCATCGGAACAGCCGGTGGTGCTGGCGGTGCCGGCGCCGGCGTGTCGGCACTCGGCGCGTTGTTCCGGCCGCGGCCACGGCCGCGCCCGGTGTTCTGATTCGTCTGGCCGTCGACCACCCACACGTTGCCGTCGCGATCGACATGAATGCCGTGCGGATACACGATTATCCCGGCGCCGAAACTCTTGATGAGCTTGCCGTCGACCGCGAAATGGAACACGCTGTCGAGATTCGAGTTGAGGCACGAGTTTGCGGCGCAGCGCTCGGCGACCCAGATCGATTTGGCATCCGGCGCGATCTCACCGGCGCTCGATGAGCCCCAGGCGCGGCCCTCTGTCATCTGGAAAACATCTTCAACCGCGCGATAGGGGTTCGGCAGCGCTTTGTCCTGCGCCGAGCGTTCCTGAGCCAGCACCGTCCAGCCAACGGCCAGAGCGAGCACCGCAACACCCATCGCGAGATCCTTCGACATCACCGTGAACATTCGGACTCCTTGAAATGCAAAAGGGCGGCGCACCGGCAATCCGGCGAGCCGCCCCTAGTGGTCACTCTATCGATCGGACTACTTCGCCGTCAGCCACTGCGCCTGCGTGAAGCCACCGTTACCGGCGACATCCCACATCGAGAACCGCACCCACTTCTTGCCGGTGGCGTCGAACGGAATCGAGAGCTTCTTGGTGCCGAACGCCTGCAGGTCGGTCGCAGGAATTCGCTGTTTGCTGACGGTCTTCCCGTCGCCCGTGACAATCTCCATGAACGCCATCGGGAACGTCCACTCGGCATCGGCAGTGATCGTCCGCTGATTGCCCGTGCCGGTGATCGCGTAGTTCTTGATCAGAATTTCGCCCGTGCTCACGAAGAAGCTGCCATCCCGCAGCGACTTCAGCACCGGACCCCAATCCTGATCTGGTCCGGGCACGGTGTCCATCTTCAGGTAGTTTACGGGAAAGTTCGCGTACGTGTCGTCCTCGGGATTTTTCCGGTACGTATCGATATCAGCGATGACGTACTTCGGGCCCAGACCCGTGCCGGCGTTCATGTTGTTCATGGTGTCGACGGCGTCGAAGCAGCGCCACTCGCACATCGTCTCCTCGGAATTGTCCTGGCCCATGCCGGGTTTGAAGGCGACACCGAGGTACCGGTCATTCTTCAGATACGGCGTGTTCCAGGTCGCCTCCGGGAAAAAGGCCGTCGACTTCGTGCGCGGATGCGCGTGGTACCAGTAGCCGTTCTCGGCGTCCAGAATCTTCTGCATGTCGGCGGCGTTGTTTGCCGCGTGATACACCTTGCCGTAGGTCGGATCGTTCTCGGTGAACGGCGCCGGCGCCGGGCGTGCCGCTGGTGCCGCAGCTGCCGCCGCCGCGCCACCGCCCCGGCCGCCGCCGGGTACGTTCGTCTTCGACCAGTAGAACGCTTTTGGCCACATGATGTTGTAGTGGCCGCCGAATGCCACGCTCGGCTCTTCCCACGGCACAACCAGGAAGTCCTTGTCGGACGCGCGACGCGACGCTTCGAAGTAGTCCTTCTGATCTCTGAATCGCAGCGGCCCCCAGTCTCCGGGACTCAGCTCGAAGTGAAAATCGCTGAGGCCGATAACGTTCAGGCCGATGGCCTTCATCGCCATCAGGTCCTGGAACGGCGTGTCGAATCCATTCACGCGCTGGCGGCCGGTGAAGTCGAGATGGAAGTGATTGACGAACGTCTTGTAGCCAGGCACCGCCTTGAAGACGTCGCCGCGCGTGAACGCCAGCGCGGCTTGCCGCGTCGCTTCACCTGCCTCGGGACTCACGTAGAAGAACATCGACATCTTCTGCAGCGTGCCGGGAGGTGCGTTGTAAAGCGCATAGTTCTGAGCGTACTGCGGGAACGTGTCGGATTCAGCCTCGGGCATCGTCACGCCGATGCTGTACATCCCGCCGCCGTCATTGCGATGAAAGACGTACCCGAGATTCACGTCCACTTCGCGCGTGAAGAAGAACGTGTGCGGCGGTGGAAACGTCGCGACCGAGCCGCGCGGGCCTTCGGCCACGAGCAGACGGTTCGCCGCACGAATGCCAGCGAGGCCGATCGCCTTGGGCCCTCCGAACTGATGCTGTTGTGGATGTCCGCCAGTGTCGCGCCAGGTGACTCTGGGCATCGTCGCCGTCGAGAATCCCTTCAGCCCCGCGTCGTACTTGTAGGCGACCCATGGCTCGTTGGTCCGCGCCACGGCGTCCATCTGAACGAGGTTCGTCCCGCGATACACCGTGAACCGGATGTTGCCGTCGAAGATCCCGAGCTTCATTCCGGGGAACGTCACCGCGAGGCTGCCGCCGTCGCTCTTCACATCGCACGATGCCGACGAAAACGCCGAGACGCCGCGCCGGATTTCTTCCGGCTTCCTCGGGATTCCCAGACCGCGACCGCCCGTCATCCCTGGCGGATTCGGGTTGGGGTTGTAGCCAGGCCGGCCACGTGATCCCGATTGAAGTGCGGCGACCTGCTCTGGAATGGTCCCGCCCTGTCCGAGTACCGGCTGCGCCGGCGCCGCGACCGCCTCGCCCTGTTCGCCGCCGCCACGACCACCGCCGCCGCGGCCACCACGGCCCGCACCGGGAACGATGTACCCTGGAATGCTGAGCGGCGCGTCCCAGAATGCGTACCATCGGTACTTGTCGATCACGTCCTGGGTAATGTCGATGCCGAGACTGGACATCGCGTTGGCTTGATCGTTCGACATGCGGCGAATGCCCGTCGTCACGCGATACTCAGGCGTCAGATTCTGCCCGAGCACCGCCCATTCGCCGGAGCCGCGACGTACCGACAGGTCGCGAATCGTCGGTGTGCCGGCGTCGATCGCAAACCGGGCCCGCAACTGCGTTGTGCCTTGCCCGTTCCACGAGACGTTGAGCAGATCGCCTTCGAGCGCTGTCGTCAGACCCGCGCTGGCCTTGTATTGCGTCAAGTTGCAGTTCAGCGCCGCACCGGCCTGCTTTGCTGCAACGACATCGGACGACGGCGAGACAACGAGCGCAGCAGCGACCGCGGTCGCCGCACCCAGCCACAATACCCAGTTCGTGCCTTTCATCTGTTCCTCCTGAATTCTTACTTCCTACTTCCTACTTCCTACTTCTTACTTCCTACTTCTTACTTCAGCCAAACTGGTTGTGTGAAGGCTCCGTTGCCCGCAATGTCCCACATCGAGAAGCGTACCCAGACCTTACCCGTGGCGTCGAACGGAATCGCGAACTTCTTGGAACCGAACGCGGTCAACTCGGTCGTCGAGATAACCTGCTTGTTCACCGTCTTGCCGTCGCCTGAAACGATCTCCACAAACGCCAACGGGAACGTCCATTCCGTGTCGGCGTTGATCGTCCGCTTGCTGCCCGTGCCCGTCACCGCGTAGTCCTTGATCAGGATCTCTCCAGTCGTCCCGAAGAAATTTCCATCGCGCAGTGCCTTCAGCACCGGGCTCCAGTCCTGATCGGGTCCAGGCGTCGCGGCCAGCTTGAGATAGTTGACCGGGAAGTTGGCGTAGAGATCGTCCTCCGGCCCCTTTCGATAAGTATCGATATCGGCAATGACGTACTTCGGCGCGATGCCCAGGCCGGCGAACTTATTGTTCATCGTGTCGATCGTGTCGAAGCAGCGATACTCACACATCGTCTTATCCGACAAATCCATGCCCATGCCCGGCTTGAACGCCACGCCGAGATATCGATCGTTCCTGACGTAGTCCTTGTCCCAGATGGCATCGGGGTAGTTCGCGGTCGATTTCGTGCGCGGATGTGCGTGATACCAGTACCCGCCTTCGGCATCGAGCAATCGCTGCATCGCCTCGGAGCTACCTGTGTGGTAGACCTTGCCGTAAGTCGAATCGTTCTCCGTGAATGGCAGCGTCGCAGGCGCTGCCGCGGGAGCGCCTCCCTGGCCACCCTCTCCGCGACCCCCTCGCCCGCCTCCGCCCGTCGTATTTGTCTTCGACCACAACACACTCTTCGGCCACAGGGCGTTGTAGTGGCCGCCGAACGCCACGCTCGGCTCTTCCCACGGCACAACCAGGAAGTCCTTGTCCGAAAGGCGGCGCGACACTTCTGCGTAGTCCTTCTGATCTCTGAAGCGCAGCGGACCATGGTCGTTGCCAGCCAGGCTATCGGCATGGAAATCGCTCAGGCCGATGATGTTGAGACCGATGGACTTCATGGCCACCAGGTCCTGCAGCGGTGTGTCGAAGCCACCCACCCGCATGCGGTCGACCACGCGAAGATGGAAGTGGTTGACGAATGTCTTGTAGCCGGCGACCGGTTTGAACCTGTCGCCGTGCGTGAAGGCCAGCGCAGCCTGGCGCGTTGCTTCGCCGCTTTCGGGGCTTGCGTAAAAGAACACCGACATCTTCTGCATTGTGCCGGGCGGTGCGTTGTAGAGCGCGTAGTTCTCCTGGTAGTTGGTTCCATTCGCAGGATTGTCGGTTTCCCTTTCGGGCATCGTGACGCCCAGGCTGAACTTGCCGCCACCATCGTTGCGATAGAAAACGTAGCCGAGGTTCACATCCACTTCACGCGTGAAGAAGAACGTATGCGGCGGCGGGAATACGGCCAGTGAACCACCGGTCCCTTCGGCCACGAGCAAGCGATTCTGCGCACGGACACCAGAGAGCCCGTTCGCCTTGGGCCCACCAAACTGATGCTGCTGTGCCCAGCCGCCTGTGTCGCGCCAGGTAACGCGCGGAGTCACCGCCGTCGTCAGGCCCACGAGTCCGGCGTCGTACTTGTACGCGACCCATGGCTCGTTGGTTTTCGCCAGAGCGTCCATCTGTACCAGGTTCGTGCCGCGATAGACCGTGAAGCGCAGACTACCGTCGAAGATCCCCACCTTCAGACCGGGGAAGGTGACGGCGAGACTGCTGCCGTCGGTTTTCACTTCGCAGGAGGTCGCGTTGTATGCCGATACGCCGCGACGGACGTCCTCCGGCTTCCGGGGCAGACCATAGACTCGACCGCCTGGATTTACTGGAGGAGCCATGCCGCGGCGACCGCCGCCACCCTGTCCACCCGCTCCGGCGCCCTCTGCTGGCGCGGGCACGTTTGGTGCGGGCATGGTCTGGCCAGGGATGCTCAACGGCGAATCCCAGAATGCGTACCAGCGATGCTGGTCGATCACTTCTTGCGTAAGGTTGATACCCTGGGCCCGCAGTGTATTGCCCTGATCGTCCGGCAAGCGCCGAATCGCCGTCGTCACACGATATTCCGGCGTCAGGTTCTGACCCAACGTCACCCACTGGCCGGACGCCTTCCGAATGGCGAGCTCGCGGACAACGGGCGTGCCCGCGTCTATTCCATAGCGCGCACGCAGCTCGGCACCTCCCTGGCCACTCCACGAGACCAGGAGGCCGTCTGCTTCGGCGGCCGCAGTCAAACCAGAGCTGGCCTTGTACTGCGCCAAGCCGCATTTCACTGAATCAGCTAACAACGTCGGCATGGCGGCATCCATCACCTCCGTCGTTGACGATGGCGCGAGGGTCACGATGGCGACCGTAGTCGCGGCTGCTGCAACGAGCGCAAAAGTAGTGGCTGTCGTGATTTTCATGGCATGCCTCAAAAGGGGAAGCCAAAACTATAGCTCTAGGCACCTTTTGTATATGTCGCAGTTTGTCGCCGGGGGCTCCGACAGAAATTTGACGCAGGGTGCTCATCTTGTACACGCCGGCGAGGCCGGAGCCGTCCATGAAATCACGGAATTGCCGGACCCCGCGCGCGCCTGCACCCTGCCCCGATTCTTGCTTTTCCCCTGAACAATGGAACGAATCCACTCGCCCCGTCGCGCACAGCGTTACCACGTCAGTTGGCCCGCCCGGGTCCGCCGAGGCCACGAGGGCGAATGGCACGATTGCCGAACTGTGAATCTGAGCATCTCCGGCGTGCTACTTCGAACCCAACGCGACTTCGAAGTCGGCGAGCGCGTGGAAGTCGAGATCGAATTCCTCGCGAGCGTCCAGTCCAAGTCGATCATCGCCACTGCCGGGCAGGTTGTTCGTCGCGATGAGACGATTCCCGGAGGAGCCGCGATTCTCTTCCATTCCACTCCCTCAGGTCTGGTTCAGACATCCATGGCAGAAAGCTAGTCGCCGCCGTCTTGCGCTATGCTCCGAGCATGGCAAGGCACGCGACGACGATAGTTTCCGCGCTGCTCCTCATTATTGCGATCGTCATGATTGCGATCGTCCCGGTCGCGACCCAGACACCTCCACCGAACATCGTCCTGATTCTGATGGACGACCTTGGCTACGCAGACATCGGAAGCTTCGGCGTCCCCGACGCGAGAACACCGAACATCGATCGCCTGGCGCGCGAAGGCGTCAAGCTGACCAACTTCTACGCAAACGGCGCCAACTGCTCTCCCACGCGAGCAGGTTTCATCACAGGCCGCTACCAGCAACGTTTCGGGATCGAGCTTCCGCTCGCCACGGGCGCGGTTACGGGACTGCCGCCATCAGCGACGTCGCTGCCGCAATTGCTGCATCAGAGGGGCTACACCACAGCGCTCATCGGGAAGTGGCATCTCGGTTTCCGGCCAGAGTTCCATCCGAACAAGCATGGCTTCGATGAATTCTGGGGGTTCATGGCGGGCTCCCACGACTACTACGACCCAAAGGACCTCTTTCACAACGACCAGCCGGCGGCGATGTCGGGCTATTTGACCGACGAGCTGACCACCCGGGCGAACGCGTTCATTGCCGATCACCAACGCGGACCGTTCTTCATCGAGGTCGCCTACAACGCGACGCACTGGCCCTTCCAGCCGCCGAACCTGCCGCCGGACAAACGCGCCCGCCCTGATGTTCTCCATGACGGGACACGAGCCGACTATGTGGCGATGCTCGAAAGCGCGGACAAAGGCATCGGACAAATCCTCAATCAACTGGACCGGCTACAACTGACGCGAAATACGCTCGTGGTCTTCACCAGCGACAACGGCGGCGAGTGGCTGTCGCACAACGCGCCGATGTTCAACCGAAAATCGACGCTCTGGGAAGGGGGCATCCGTGTGCCCGCACTCCTGCGCTGGCCCGGTCAGCTACCTGCTCATACAGTGTCGAAGCAAGTGGGGATCACCATGGATCTCACCGCATCGTTCCTCGCGGCGGCCGGCGTGGCGCTGCCCTCGTCTTACGAGCCCGAAGGCATCAATCTGCTGCCGGCGTTGAAGGAAGGGCGGATAGTCGACCGCACGCTCTTCTGGCGAATCAAGAGCCCCGCCCGCGATCAGAAAGCCGCGCGGCGCGGGCGCTGGAAATACATGCGCGATGGCGTTGGCACCGTCGACGGTGTCCACGAGTTTCTGTTCGACCTCGAGCAGGATGTCTCCGAACGTCAGGACCAGTCGGTGACGCACATTCCAATGCTGGTTGAGTTCCGCAAGCTGGTGTCTGACTGGGAGGCGCGCGTCGACGCGGGCAAATAAAGGAGCGTTCCTCCGTGGTGGACTTCAACATCAAACCCCTGGAAGCGAATCTCGACTTCGATCACCTTCGGTACTGGGATGTGGTGATCGTCGGCGCCGGCCCCGCTGGGCTTGCCGCAGGCCTGACGACGGCGCATCGCGCGCTGACGACGCTCGTCATCGAGGCAAAGGACAGACCCGGCGGCCAGCCACAGTTTCTTTATGCCGACAAGCGAATCGTCGACATTCCAGGTTTCCCTGACGGGATCACTGGCGATGAACTTTCGGAACGAACACATCGACAGGCCGCCGACGCGCTCGTGCAGTTCCGATTCAATGAAGAGCTGGTAACGATTGACGATACGGATGAAACCGAGGCCGACGATCGCTTGAAGCGAGTGGTAACCAGCCGAGGCAGTTACCTGGCTCGCAAGGTGATCATCGCGTGCGGGCTGCTGCACTATCCGAGACGGCTCGCGGTGCTCGACCGCCTGAATTCCGCGAACGTGCACTACAAGGTGCCGAGAATCGGAGACTACGAGGGCAAGCGCGTCGCGGTCGTGGGCGGCGGCGATTCGGCACTAGACGCGGCACTCATCGTTCTTGGGCGGCACGGGCGTGTCGATTTGATCGCCCGCGAAGCGGTTCCTCTGGGAAAGCCGGACACACTGGCACGCGTGCGCGATGGCGGCGGCGTTATCCGAACATCGACCGAGATCAACAGTGCTGAATTCTCCGGTGACGGCATCCAGCTCACGTTGAGCAATGGAGAGCAGCTCGACAGCACGATCGTCATCGTTCAGATAGGCTTCCTTGCCGCGAAGGAGACGTTCGAACGGCTCAGTGTGAAGCTCAATGAGGA
>JAMQPK010000153.1 GCA_023717525.1 Vicinamibacterales bacterium
GGACTTCGGGTTCGGCACAGACCCGCGTGCCGGCACGCAGCGTGACCCGCACCACGGTCACTATGCCATCGGCAACGCGAAGTACACGAACACCCTCACCAGCAAGGTCCTCCTCGAGGCTGGGTACTCGACGGCGTATCAGCATTGGACGGGCTTCAACCAACCGGAGAACGACTACAGTCGCTACTTAGCGGACGGCACGACGATTAACCCGCTTTGGTTCAACAACGGTCGATCGACCGACACGGCGCAGAACATCAACCCGAGGTGTGCTTACACAGCTGCGAACTCGACGTCACCTGGCTGTCTGGCGTGGGTCTCGAACGGACAGGACCAGCGCACCGAAGACACGCGGCGCGTCATCGTCGGATCGATGTCGTACGTTACCGGAACACACAACTTCAAGTTCGGCTTCCAGGACTCGTTCGGACCTGTGCACGTGTATACGGACCGTCAGGCGGACCTGGTTCAGAACTACACGAACGGCCGGCCCTCGACCGTCACGGTTTACACGACGCCGAGCAACCGGTTCACCCATGTGAACTACGACTTTGGGTACTACGCGCAGGACTCCTGGACGATCAAGCGGTTGACGTTGACGCCCGGGCTCCGCATCGAGAACTTCAGCTCGATGATCGAACCGACAGCGATGCCGGCGGGTCGATTCGTCGGCTCGCGTTACTTCACGGAACGCAGAGACGTTCCGACGTGGAACGCCGATCTGGCGCCACGCTTCGCCGCGGCGTACGACTTGTTCGGCAACGGCCGTACGGCGTTGAAGTTCGGCTGGAGCAAGTACTATGAACCGCTCACGGGCGGGTTTGCCGACACCTACGCGCCAGGCGTGGCCAACGAGAACCGTAACTGGTTCGATTGCGCGATTAATGCTGCGGGCACTGCCTGTGCCGGTACGCCGCGACCGACCGACAACGACGGTATTGCTCAGGACAGCGAAATCGGTCCGGGGTCGGCGACCTTCGGTCTGGCCGCCGAGCGCAATTTCGACCCAGCGATCAAGCGTGAAACGAACACCGAGATCATGGCGTCGGTGTCGCACCAACTCTCATCGCGGTTGTCGGCGACTTTCGGCTACTACCACCGGACGTTCGACAATATCCGCGCGACCGACCGGACAGTCGTGACGAATGCCGATTACGTGGCATTCAACACGGTCGTGCCGCCGATCACTTCACCAAGCCTGGCGGGCGGTATCGACGACACGCTGACGGGTATCGTGGTCCCGGGCGATCCTCTCACGGTCTACAGCTACACGAAGAATCAGTCGGTTTTCAATGCTTCGCCGCAGCTCGATCGGAACGTGGGCTATGAGTCGCTCTACAACGGCATCGACGTGTCCGTGCAGGGCCGGCTGCCCCGCGGCAGCACGGTGCTCGCCAGCTGGACGATGGAGAAGAACCTGTCGTCGTTCTGCGCGAACGACGACAACCCCAACGGCGTGTCGACCGGTGATCGTTATACCGGTGCGACGGTCACCGCTGGTGGGCCGTACTGCGATCAGCACAATTTCGCCGTGCCGTTCCGGCACGAGTTCAAGGCGGCGGGCAACTACCCGTTCGGGTTTGGCCTCGAGGCTGGTGTCGTGCTACAGAGCTATGCGGGAAGCCAGCGCGACATCACCTATCAGCCGGCGGCGGGCCTTTATCCGAACGGCGTGCGCAACAAGCAGGAAACCGTATTCCTGAACGCGCCTGGCACGCTGTTCTATCCGCGTTACAACCAGCTCGACCTGAACCTGAAGAAGAACTTCCGGGCCGGCCGGAAGAGCTACAGCGCGCAGATCGACGCGTTCAACGCGTTGAACGGGAACGCCGTGTTCACGCGCAACAACGCCATCGGCGCATCGCTCGGACAGGTGCAGACGATTCTGCAGGGCCGCGTGATCCGGCTGGCGTTCCAGATGAGGTTCTAGGTGAACCAGTAGGTTGAAGGTTGAAAGTGGAAGGTAGAAGGTAGGTTCGGAAGCACTCGCGAAAAAGGCCGGCCAGAGAAATCTGGTCGGCCTTTTTCTTCGTACAAGTGCTTCGGCACTTACTTTCCAGTTTCTAGTTCTTAGTTTCCAGTTTCTTAAGTTCCCCTGCCGCCTCTGCGTCTTCAGGCCTCAGCCGAAGCACCTGCTTGTAGTGCGCGATGGCGTCGGCGGTTCTTCCCTGGGTCGCGAGCAAGCGCGCCAGATTGAAGTGCGCATCGGCGAAATCGAGGTTCAGGGACAGCGCGCGGCTGTACGCATCAATCGCCTCGTCAATTCTCCCAAGCCCATCGAACGCCAGGCCGAGGCCATAAAGCGACTCTGGCATGTCCGGCTTCAGCGCGAGCGCCTGGTTGAATGCGGCACCGGCCTCGGGGAAGCGGCGCATCAATAGCAGCAATCGGCCCACGTCGTATTTCCGCAAGGGCGAGGGATCGAGCTGTTCGGCAATGCGCAGCTGTTTCAGTGCATCATCCGGCCGGCCGGCTTCCGAATAGCACATCGCGAGCTCGGCATGCAGCCGGGCGTCGGAGGGGTTCATCTCGAGCCACTTTTCATCGCCGGCGATGTCGTCTGCGAGAATCTTCGGCGAAAAGTCGCGATCGAGGATCGCCAGGTCGGCGGTTGAATGAGGGAGCACCTGAATCCACAGGCTGCCCATCTCGGACGTGCTGGTTTGGCCGAACGTGACCCGTGCTGGCGGCCTGTTCGGATTCCGCGGGTTGGCCGACGAGTTGTCGTAGGTGTACCGCATCGTGACGGTGCTGCCCTTCGGAAGGGCCACCGGCCTGGCAAAGCGGTAAACGTCCTGCCAGTGGAAATCCCAGTCCTTGATGTAGATCAGAGGTCGCGTCGATCCGTCGGGCAGCGTCGCAAAGCCGCGGACCTCGCGCGCGAGGTAGTGGGCGTGCGGCTGGATACCGAGCACCTCGACATCTACCGGTAGTGTGTAGGAATCGGTATTGAGGTAAGCCTGCTGCCCAGCGGGAATATCGATGTCCTGCCGTCCGATCCGCAGCATGTACGCGGTCTGGACCGGCGCCTCGTCGGTGAAGAACAAGCCGACGCTCGCCTGAACGGGCTGAACGGCTGCGCCGGGCATCAAGTGCATTTCGATCACGAGGTCGCTGTCAGGATCGATGTGCCAGGTCATGCCAGCGAGAGAAACGCGCGGCGATTGTCCGGGTGTCCATCCAAGAAACTGACCATCGGGAAACCGCGCTTCGCGGCTGCCGCCCCCGTCGTATCCTGGCCCGGCCTCCCCGGCGTCCCACTGACGGGACAGGCGCGTCCGATCGATCTTGATGTTGGCGTGGTGCACCACAGGAAAGCTGCCCGGATGAAATTCCATGGCGCGCACATACCGGCGCCGATTCACCGGGATGGGTACGACGAACGTGCGAAAGATATCGGTGCCGCCAGCTGCCAGAACGTACGGCTCCGGCATCGTGATGATCAGATCGGGCTGGCCGAGTTGCCACCCGGCGGCCCACGCCGGTGCCGCGGGCAGGTCGGCCGGGTCGCCCTGGCGGCTGCCTTGGCTGACCCAGCGCTCGATCAGGGCAATTTGCGCGTCGGATAGACGGCGAACACCTTCGAACTCGCCGTACCCCGGCTCAGGTTTCCATGGGGGCATCGTATGGCTCTTGACGGCCCTAACGATCTCGCGCGCGCGCGGGCGCACGTCTTCGAAGGCGAGAAGGGCGAATGGGCCGAGCTGGCCAGGCCGATGGCAGCTCGCGCAGTTCTGCCAGATGACCGGCGCGATGTCCTTGTTGAACGTGACCATTTGGGCCTGTGCGGTCACGGCGCTCGCGCACAAAGCGATGCCGGCAAACGCAAGCACAACTGGAATGCGGGGCACGCATTGAGTGTACGCGAAAAAAGGCACCCGACTCCTTTTCCGAAGTCCTTTTCCGAAGTACAGTGCTCGACGTGATCCGCCTTGTTGTCGATCCTGACCGTGTCTCTGGTGATGTGTTGATGCCGGCGACCGAGGCCCTGCGGAGGGGCGGCGTCGTGGCGTATCCGACCGAGACGTTTTACGGCCTGGCAGTTGATCCGCGGTCCACCGCAGCCGTCGCGAAACTCTTTACATTGAAGCGCAGGCCGCCCGATCAGCCAGTACCGTTGATAGCAGCCAGCCTGCACCAGGTGGTCACCGATGTCGGCACCCTGACGCCGCTCGCAAGCCTCCTCGCATCGCGGGCCTGGCCAGGTCCCCTGACGCTCGTGATTCCGGCGTCCGCAGAATTATCGGTCGATGTGCACCGCTCGACAGGTCGCGCGGCAGTTCGGGTGCCCGCTGACGCGGTTGCGCGAGCGCTGGCAGCGTACGCCGGCCACGCCATCACATCGACGAGCGCCAACATTTCGGGTGAGCCGCCGCCTACATCTCCCGACTCGGTCGTAGCTTCGTTCGGCGACGGCATTGACGTCTTGATCGACTCGGGGCCAACAGCTGGAGGTCTGCCGTCGACCGTCGTCGACGCCACAGGGCGCGAGCCCGTTCTCGTACGCGCCGGCGCGATTCCGTGGGACCGCGTGCTAGAATTTCTGAATTAAGACGAACCGATCTTCACCCTTGCCACGAGAGCGTGCGGCGCTCGTCGGACTCGCGGTTGGACGAGCCAAACGCGTGGATGCCGAGCATTCGCTGGAAGAACTCGCAGGGCTGGCCGATGCGGCAGGGGCCGCTGTGGCCCTGACGCTGGTTCAGGAGCGTCAAACCCCGGATCCAGCAACATTCATCGGCAGCGGCAAACTGGACGAGCTTGCCAGAGAGTGTGCGCGGTTCTCAGTAGACGTCGTCATCTTCGACAACGAGCTGACGCCCGCCCAGCTTCGTCAAATCGAACAGCGTGTGGACCGGAAAGTCATCGACCGGACACAGCTGATTCTCGACATCTTTGCGCGCCGCGCCCGGACGCGCGAAGGGAAGTGGCAGGTCGAGCTCGCACAGCTGAGGTATCTGTTGCCGCGGTTGGCCGGCTCTGGGAGCGCGCTGTCGCGCCTCGGCGGCGGCATCGGGACGCGCGGGCCTGGTGAAACGAAACTTGAAACCGACCGCCGTCGTATTCGTCAGAGAATCCACGCGATTGCTGAGGAAATCGATGCGATTCGCCGGCGCCGCACGCACGCGCGTGCACGTAGGCAGAAGGCATCCGTTCCGCTGGTGGCGCTCGTGGGTTACACCAACGCCGGAAAGACGACGTTGTTCAACTTACTGACGAAGGAGACGGCGGAGGCATCCGATGCCCTGTTCGTAACGCTCGACCCCCTTGTGCGGCAGATCTGCCTGCCCGACAGCCGGCAGATTCTCGTGTCCGACACCGTTGGTTTTATCGATCGGCTCCCGCACACGCTAGTCGCGGCGTTTCGCGCCACGCTGGAACAGGTCTCCCAGGCGGATTTGGTGCTTCACGTCATCGATGCGTCGAGCCCCGATCGGGAGGCCCATGTCGAAGCCGTTGAGCGCGTTCTCGAGGAAGTCGGTGCCGCGGACGTATTGAAGATGAACGTGTTCAACAAGTGTGATCTCACGCCGCATTTTTCACCCGAGGCGTTGTGCATTTCGGCGCTGACGGGTAAGGGCCGTGCCGAGCTCATCGACGCAATGGCCGAGCGGCTGGAACTGGATACTCGACGCGTCACTTTGGAGTTCGATTCCGCGAGCGCCGAGGATCGCGCGCGCATCGCGCGCGTCTACCGCCATTCACGGGTCGTCAGCCACACGACACAAGACGGCCGAGTTGCGATTGAGGCGGACGTGCCGAGGCGGGAGCTCGACCGGGTACGGGCGGCGGGACGCAGGTGAGAATGCGGCTGCGGCTCGCTGTGGTGCTGCTGTCGATTGCCGCGAGCGGCGCCGCCTGCGGGCATGCGGTCGCGCCTCCGGCCGTCACGGCGACTCCGGCGTATCCCGAGTTCATCTTCCCTGGGCTCACCTCGCCTGGCGAGCCGCGGCAGGAGCCCGTCATCGCGCAGCATGACGGCGGCTGGCGCTGGCTGCAGGCCGGCGACCTCACGCGCGCCGAGCGCGAATTTCAGGCAGTTTTGAAGCGATCCCCGGGGTTTTATCCAACCGAGGCGGCGCTCGGATACCTGGCGCTGGCTCGCCGGACCTACCCGGCGGCCATCGATCACTTTGGTCGAGTCCTGGAGGCGCATCCCGACTACGTGCCGGCGCTCGTCGGACGCGGACAGGCACTGCTCGAGCAGGCCAACGAGCCCGAAGCACTCGTGGCATTCGAGACCGCCCTCAAATACGACGCTACGCTGTCGAGCGTCGAGCGCCGGGTCGAGGTGCTCCGTGCGCGACAGGCGCAGCGGAATGTCGAAGCCGCTCGCGCCGCCGCGAAAGCCGGTCGTCTCGAGGAAGCTGCCCACGCGTTCGAGCTGGCGATCACAGCATCCCCCGACAGCGCATTTCTGTTTCGCGATCTCGCGGAGGTTGAGTCCAGGCAGGGACGATCCGAAGAGGCGCTCGGCCACTATCGCAAGGCGATCGACCTCGATCCATCGGACGTGCAGTCGCGCGTCAGGATTGCAGAGATGTTCGAAGCCCGAAACGACATCGAGGGTGCCATCGCGATGTACAGCGAAGCAAACGGCCTGGAACCCAGCGCCGATCTCCGCCGCCGCCTGACGGCACTCGAAGCGCGTGCCGCCTACCTGCGGCTCCCTGCTGAGTACCGCGCGATTCCCGACACGGGGTCAATCACGAGAGGCGATCTCGCCGCTCTGGTCGGCTTGCGCCTTCCCTCGCTGCTCTCTACGGTCTCCGCCCAGCCCGTCGTCATTACGGATACGCGAGACCACTGGGCCGCGCAGTGGATTAACGCCACCGTGTCCGCTGGCGTCATGGATGTGTTCGACAATCACACGTTTGGTCCGCGCAGCACGATTCGCCGGAGCGATCTTGCACAGGCCACCAGCCGGATGCTGAAGATTATTGCCGTGCGCCGGCCGCAGCTGCTGAAGGACTGGCAGAGCCGGCAGCAGAGGATGTCGGACGTGGGGGTCAGCAACGTGAACTATGCGGACGCGTCATTGGCTGTCTCGGCGGGAATCCTCCCGCTGGCCGACGACGGGTCGTTTCAGCTCTCGAGGCCCGTCAGCGGGACGGAGGCCATCGACGCCGTCACGAAGCTCGAGCAGCTCTTCAGCGCCGCCCAATGAGTGTGCTGACCCCGGCCAATCAGCTCACCCTCACGCGGGTGCTGTTGGCGCCCTTCTTCGTCATTCTCGTGGTATATGGATATTTCGGCTGGGCCCTGGTGGTGTTCATGGTCGCCGGGCTCACCGATCTGTTCGACGGGCTGCTGGCCCGTACGCTAAGCCGTCGCACGACGCTCGGCGCCTGGCTCGATCCGATGGCCGACAAGTTTCTGCTGGTTACGACGTTTGTCGTCCTGACGATGCCGAACCTTGGCCTCGTGAACAGGATCCCGATCTGGCTGACGATTTTGATCATCAGCCGCGATGTGCTGATTGTCCTGACGGTGGCGATCATCAATCTTGCCGTGGGCCGACGGGAATTCCGTCCGTCGATCTATGGGAAAGTGGCCACGGCCACCTACATCATCACCTGCGTCCTGATCATGTACTTCAACTACCTGCAGCGCCCTTCGATGCTGGTACAGGCCGGGCTCTACGCCAGCGCGGCGATCACGCTGATCTCTGGCTTCCACTACGTGGTGTACGCGACGAAATTGATCAATCAGAACTGATCTGTAAGTAAGAAGTAAGAAGTAAGAAGTGGGAAGTGGGAAGTGGGAAGTAGCGGGCGGTGGGCTAAGTGTTTGGGCGCTTGAGGTGCCGGCGGGCGTTGATGAGTGCGGTGCCGTAGATCCGGCAGAGCTCTTCTGCTTCTGCGAGCAACGCCGGATCGCTGGCGATCGATCCGTCTCGCATGAATTCCAGCCAGCCGGCCGACTCGTCGATTTCTTCGACGGCCGTTCCCAGCTTTGCGACGAACTCGGCTCGTGAGCGCCCCCGCCTGGCAGAGCGATAGTTCATGTAGAAGCTTGTCGACGATCGATAGAACTGGCTGCCTGGCACCTGGGCGTCGGTCGTCCTGGGTAGTCGCCGATAGAACTTCAGGGCGCTGAGGGCGAATGCCTTGGCCCTGGAGAGCAGATCGATCGAAGTCTCCACTTGGGTGACCGGTGCATTCGAAGGGCCATCCAGTGTGTTGAAATGTCTAGCAATACTACAGGGCTCCGCGGGCCAGTTGCAGTTTCTTCACTTACTTCTTACTTCTTACTTCTCACTTCCTACTTCTTACTTCTTACTTCGTACCCCATCTTCTTCTTGAAGTAATCGATGGTCTTCACGAGACCTTCCTCGAGGGTCACTTTGGGTTCCCACCCGAGGAGCGTGCGGGCGCGTGTGATGTCTGGCTGGCGCACCTTCGGATCGTCGGTCGGCAGCGGGTGGTAAACGATCGTGCTGCTGGAACCGGTCATTCGAATGATGGTTCTGGCCATCGCTTCGACCGTCATCTCGTGAGGGTTGCCGATGTTTACCGGATCGTTTTCGCCTGAATCCAGCAACCTCAGAATGCCATCGACCAGATCGTCGATGTAGCAGAAGCTGCGGGTCTGCGTACCATCACCGAAGATCGTCACATCCTCGTTGTTCAGCGCCTGCGAGATGAACGCCGGCACGGCTCGGCCGTCTTTGATGCGCATGCGCGGGCCGTAGGTGTTGAAGATTCGGACAATCCTCGTGTCGACTCCGTGAAACCGGTGATACGCCATCGTCATGGCCTCGGCGAATCGCTTGGCTTCATCGTACACGCCACGCGGGCCAATCTGGTTCACGTTGCCCCAGTACGTTTCCTTCTGCGGGTGTTCGAGCGGATCGCCGTACACCTCAGACGTCGAGGCGATGACGAATCGTGCCCCTTTGGTTTTTGCCAGGCCGAGCGCTTTGTGGGTTCCGAGCGCCCCGACCTTCAACGTCTGGATGGGGAGCTCCAGGTAGTCGATGGGGCTCGCCGGGCTGGCCCAGTGCAGCACAGCATCGACAGGGCCGTCGACGTTGATGTAGTTCGTGACGTCGTGCTTGATGAACACGAAATCACGTCCGGCGAGGTGCGCGATGTTCGCCAGGTCGCCGGTCAGCAGGTTGTCGATTCCCACGACCGCGCAGTCTCGGTTCAGAAGCTCATCGGCCAGATGAGAGCCGATAAAACCGGCCGCGCCGGTGATGACGATACGTCGTTTCATGGTGTCAGGAGGCCTGTCGTTGGACGAGACCGCGGAAGAGCGTCATCCACATGATCTTCAGATCGAGGGATACCGACCAGTTCTCGATGTAGTAGAGGTCGAACTCGATCCGTTTTTCGAGGGACGTATTGCCGCGCCACCCGTTCACCTGAGCCCAGCCCGTAATGCCGGCCTTCACCTTGTGGCGGAGCATGTACTGCGGGAACCGATGCTTGAACTGATCGACGAAGAAAGGCCGCTCGGGGCGCGGTCCGACGATCGACATGTCGCCCTTGAGGACGTTCCAGATCTGCGGCAGTTCGTCCATGTCGGTTTTCCGCAGGAACCGCCCAATCGGCGTGCAGCGTGGGTCGTCGTCCCTCGCCCAGATAGGGCCGGTGACTTCCTCGGCGTCCGCGCGCATCGATCGGTATTTGTAGACCGTGAACGGACGCCCATCAAGCCCCATGCGCTCCTGCTTGTAGAACACCGGACCTGGCGACGTCCACTTGATGACCAGCGCGATGATTGAGCAGGGAATCGACAACAGCACCAGCGCGATGCCGCTGAGCGTGACGTCGATCACCCGCTTGATGGCGGCATTCAGGCCCTGCAGGGGCACGTCGTGAATGTTGATGATCGGGACGCCGTCGAGATCTTCGAGCCGCGCGCGCAGAGCCAGGAATTGGACGAGATCCGGCACCACCTTCACGTCGACCATTTCGCGGCTGGTGCTTTCGATGACGTCGAGCATCTTGATGTGCTCTTCGAGCGGAAGCGCGACGTAAAGATGATCGATGTTCTCCTGGCGTATGACCTCTGCGGCGTCAGCCAGCGTGCCGAGCAGCGGCAGCCCGCGGTAGCCGAGGTAGTCGCCGCCCGCGCGGTCGTCCACGAATCCGACGACCTGGTAACCCAACTCTCGGTGCTGAAGAATCTTTTCGGCGACGACACGGCCGAGCTCGCCGGCGCCTGCGATCAGGATGCGTTTGGTGCCGATGCCCGCACGCCAGCGGCGTTCGAGTATTTCGCGCACGATCTCGCGCGATCCGAACGTGAGCGCCACGTTGAAGACGAGGAACAACGCCCACACCGCGCGTGAGACCTCGTAGGCGCCGATGTCCTTCAGTTCTTCGGACAGGTAGTAGGTCTGGTAGAACAACGTGCAGACGATGCCGAGAACGACGGCGATGATCGTGCCGATGAACACCGTAAAGAAGTCATCGACGCGCGAACGGCCGCGACGGAGGCGGTAGATGCCCTGAAACTGATACGCCAGGGGCACGAGCACTGCCACAAACGGCATCACCGCCACATATTGGGCAAATGGGGGATACCCGCGAACGATGGGGATGAGGCCGCTCGAGAAACGCACCAGGTAAGCGAGCCCGAATGCGACGATGCCGAGCAGTGCGTCGGAGCACACGTAAAAGGCGACGAGCAGACGGCCGTATCGCCTAACCATGCGCGAGGCTCTCGACGGTGGTCTGAATGGCGCGAGCGAACACCGCGCGATCGAACCTGACGGCATGGGTCCGGATCGCCATCGAGTCGAACCGCAGCGTCCGTGCGCGTGCAATACCCGCCGCCAGGGCTTCGGGCGTCGCCTCGTTGACGAGGACGCCGGTTACACCGTCGACGATTGTTTCAAGCGCGCCACCGCGCGCGAGCGCGATCACCGGGCGCCCGCAGGCTTGTGCTTCGACGGGCACGATGCCGAAGTCTTCCTCTCCCGGGAGAAGCACGGCTGCCGCGCGCCGATAGAGACTGCGGATCTCTTCGTTGCTTGCCGAACCCAGGAACTCGACGTCAGCGTGACGGTCTCTGGCCAGCCTCATGAGGCGGTCGCGTTCCGGGCCGGTGCCGACAATGCGAAGGGGGAGGCCGCTGAGATGGCTTGCGTCGATGGCCACGTCGATCCGCTTGTACGGAACGAGGGCCGACACGATAAGGAGAAAAGGCTCAGGAACGGTGTCATCCGGGCAGTAAAACCCTGTATCCACGGGTGGATAAATCACCAGGGCATCACGATTATAGTACCGACGGATTCGGCTGGCAACGTGCTGAGAGATAGCCACATAGCGGTCCACCCTTCCCGCCGTTGCGGCGTCCCATCTGGCGAGTGCGCCCAGCACAGGCTTCAGCACCCGGTGTCCGAGCGTCCCGACGCGATCCTTGTCGAAATAGGCGTCGAATTGATCCCACGCGTATCGCATCGGCGTGAAGCAGTAGCACAAGTGGCGCGCGCGGCCAGTTTTCACGACGGCTTTCGCGGCGCAATGGCTGGTGCTGATGACGAGGTCGTACTTGTCGAGGTCGAACTGCTCGATCAGCACGGGGAAGAGGGGCAGGCAATAGCGATAGAAATGACGGATGCCGGGGAGCCGCTGCAGCAGAGATGTCCGCGGGCGAAGGCGCTCGATTGTCGGCGACACGCTCCGCGGTACGTGAATGAGCGTCAGCAAATCGGCGTGCGGGTAGATCTCGCACAGCATCTCGAGAGCCTTCTCGCCGCCGCGCATGCCGGTGAGCCAGTCGTGCACGAGCACGACGCGAGGGGCCGTCACTGCACGACCTCGCAGTAGACCTCGCGCACCCGTTCTGCCGAGCGACGCCAGGAGTACGCCTTCACCCTGTTCAGGCCACGCTCTCGGAGGTCGTCTCGCAGATGAGAGCTGCGCAGGACTGCAAGGATGCCTTCGGCAATCGCTTCGGGGCTGTAAGGATCGACGAGCACCGCTGCGTCGCCGACCACTTCGGGCAGCGACGAGACGTTCGACGTGACGACAGGCGTGCCGCTGGCCATCGCCTCGAGCGGAGGCAGCCCGAATCCCTCATAGAGAGACGGAAACACGAATACCGAGGCCAGGCGGTACAGCACCGCCAGCGTCGTATCGGGAACGAATCCCAGCACTCGCACATATCGGTGGAGCTGAAGTCTGTGGACCGTGCGCCGGAGCGACTGCATCCGCGACATTTCGTCGCCGATGATCAAGAGCTCGAGCTCCGGCCGGCCCTGAGAACGGACGAGATGAAACGCCTCGATGAGCCGCTCGAGATTCTTGTGGGGCTTGATGTTGCCCACGTAGAGAAGGTAGGCATGGCTGAGTTGATAGCGCTCGCGGATCTGTTCGAGATGCTCATCGCTCGGCGCAACGCTGAACCGGTCGTCGATGGCGTTCGGCGTCACCACAATTTTTTCCGGCGGTACCTTGAAGAACTTCAGAATGTCGCGCTTCGACTGTTCCGAGACCGTGAAGATGCGATCCGATTTGTGCGCAGCGGTCCAGAGCGACGCATGTGCGTACGCATGCCCTAGCCGGCTCAGATACTCCGGAAACATCAGATGGATGCAGTCGTGAATCGTCACGACGCTGCGCGAAGAGATGAGCGCAGGAAGCACGTAGTGGGGTGCGTGAAAGAGATCGAGTCGCTCCCGCCGGACGGCCAGGGGCAGGGTGATCTGCTCGGCGATGGAATAGTGGCCGGAATGCTCGGGAACGGCGCGGAAATTGGCGCCGAGCCCGGCGGCCACTTCGGTGTCGCCCGGCTTGCAGAACAGCACGTACTCGGTTGTCTGATCGATATGTGCGAGCTCGCGGAGAAGATTTCGGATATACGTGCCAATGCCGAAATCATGGAGCTTCCGCGCGTCGATGCCTATGCGCACAGAACCATCATAGTCATTAGTCGTTGGTCGTCGTTCTTAATGAAGCAATGTTCCAATCTTCAATCTTCAATGTCTTCCGTCACCTGTCCCATCCGGCCCAGTCCATTCTGTATCGCCTCCGGACATCGCGCAGCTGGCCGGGCATGACGGATGCGCGGCGCGCGTTGTCCTGCGCCTGGGTCATGACGCTGCGTACTTCCGCTGCGAGTGCGTTGAGATCGTTCAGCGCCGAGACGCACGAGCTGTCGGGATCCGAGAGGCCGGCGCGGGCGTCCCAGAGCCCAAACCATTCGTGATCGTACCCGGCGGCGGCGCGGACCGAGCAGCTCTGCTTGATGCGCGACCAGTAGTCATCCAGTTGCGACGCCCGTTTGGCAACGGCCGACACGGTCTTGTCGTACGCGTTCAGCCCCTCATCGCGCATTTCATCGGTCGAGGAGCGGCTGTTGAACGCTGGCGCGAGCGCCTCACTGATCGTCGCCGTGCTGTTCACCGGCGATTGCGAGGCCGGTCCACCGCTGAGGAGCCCGCGGGCATGATCGATCGCAATCGCAAAACCGAGCGATTCGGCGGTTCCGGCAATCTTCAGTGTGTTGATGCCAATCACTTGTCCGCTGCGATTCAGCAGCGGCCCGCCACTGTTGCCGGGATTGATGGCGGCATCGGTCTGGAGCACGGTCGCCCGATCCATGCGCCGAACGCCGCTGATGATCCCGCGCGTGACGGTATTCTGGAAGACGCCGAGCGCCAGGCCGATGGCGATCACTTCCTGGCCGGAGCGAACGCCGGCTGCGGTGCCTAGCGGCAGAAGAGGCTGCGTTGACGAGACTCCGTCAACCCCCACGATGGCCAGATCGAAGTCTGACGAAGTAGCTTCCACACGGCCGGGAAGGGTTTGCCCTGAAGACAGCCGCAGTGTCACCGAGACGTTGTTGCCGACTACGTGACGGTTGGTGACCACTTTGCGGGGGGCGGCGAAAAATCCGCTGCCCCGGCCTTCGCGCGTCTCGATCGATACAATCGCCGGAATGGAATTGCTCACGACATCCTCCAGCGACGCAACGGGTCCTGTGGTCGATGGCGATACTTCCGGAGGCGGCGCTTGCCAGTTGGGCAAAGTCTCAATGGGTTCAGAGGGTGCGGCGGCTGCCGGAGGCGCGGGAGGTGCGAGCAGTGCGGGTTCGATTGCGGCGTCCGCCACCGCTGGCTGGGAGGCCGGTTTTACTGGCATTACCTGTATCCCAATCAGCGTCCCGGTGACAACGAGAGCAACAACCCCCAGCACGACCCAGGAAATCACTGAATTCTTTGCCGGAGCAGCCTCGGCTGCCACATTAGGGGAGGCGCCGGGCTGGTCGGCGGTCCCGACGTCCTCAGGACGGCGCTCATACCCACATCGGCAGGCCGCCAGGCGATTAGGGACCCTCCGACCGCACTGGGGGCAGATCCACACGTAGCCGACCGCTAGCGGTCCATCTGGCTGGGGCACCTAGGTATTATCGGCGTTCTGACGAGGCAACTTGCCTTGGAGGGCCAGATAGAGCCTTAGGAGCGGCTCCCAGTGAGGGTGATGCTTCTTGTAGAAGGCCAGGTGGCTCCGGCGGTAGGCAGCGGTTGTCGCGGCCCGAGAAACCGCCGCTGATCTGCCTCGCAGATGGACGACTCGGGACTCCGGGACGAAATAGACCCGCCCGCCGTTGGTCCTGACGGCGGCACAAAAATCGACATCCTCGCAGTACATGAAGTAACGCTCGTCGAGCAGGCCCGCTGCCTCGGCCTCGTTTCTTCGCACGAGCAGGCACGCGCCGCTGACCCACTCCACGTCCGCCCCTCGTGACGTCAGTTCTTCGACTCGCCGGCCTCCGGCCCGGACGAGCAGCTTCTGTCTCAGCTCGGCGAGCGGCGACATCATCCGGCCGAACGACAGCTCCGGCGAGCCATCCGAGCCGATGAGCCGAGGCCCCACGATCGCCGCTCCCGGCAACCGGCGTATCGCATCCACCAAGCGATCGATCGACCCTTCGAGGAGCAGCGTGTCGCTGTTCAGCAGAAGTACAAACTCGCTTTGCGATTGACGGAAGGCGACATTGTTTGCAGCGGCAAATCCCGCGTTGCGATCGAGCGCGATCGTTCGCACGGCTGGCCAGTGCTCGCGAACCGATGCCAGACTGCCGTCTCGCGACGCGTTGTCGACGACGATCGTCTCGTACGCCAGGTGCGGCGCGTGTTCCTCAATCGACCGCAGACAGGCCTCGAGATCGGCCCTGGTATTGTGACTGACGATGACGATCGTTAGATCGAGCACTCGATGGCCTCGAGAGTCTCGTCGGCAGCTCGTGCCCACGAGTACCGCGACAAAACGGTTGGCGCGGCTGCAAGGACGCGCGAACAGGTGGACGCATCGAAAAGCAGGCTCGCGATTGCCGACGCGATGCCGTCGATGTCGCCGAGCTTCACGTACAGCGCGGCATTGCCACACACTTCCCGCGCAACTGCGGTGTCAAGGAGCACCGGAGCGACGCCTGCCTTCAGCGCTTCGAGCGGGGGATGGCCGAACCCTTCGTACTCGGAGAGAAACGCGAAGACTCGAGCCCGACCATAGATGCCGGCGAGAGTCTCGTCTGGAACGTAGGCGTGGATGGTGACCGCGTTTTGAAGGCCCCGATTGCCAACGATGGCACGCAGGTCCTCACGCGGATGGGTTCTGTTGTCGCCGACGATTGCTAGACGCGCATCGGGGCTGACGCGCACGATCTGCCGGAACGCGTCAATCAGAACCGGGAGGTGCCGTCGATTGAAGATCGAGCCTGCAAAGAGCACAAGCGGTTCGCGCACCAGTGGAGTCGTCGAAGGACCTAACGCCGTGATCCCGGGATAAACGCAGCGAACGCGTGAGGGCGGCAATCCGAGGCCGCTCATGATCTCGTCTCGAGCAGCGTGCGAGACAGTCAGCACGGTTGACGCCTTCGCGCTCGACCATCGTGTCAGCAACCGGCGCCGGAAGCCTTCACGGGCCCGGAACCATTCCGGGTGTGAGATGAAAGAGATGTCATGCACCAGCAGAACTGTCGGCACGTCGAGCCAGAGGGGCGCTGAGTAGCCGGGCGCAAAGAACGCGTCAAGGCGATCCTCCCGCGCTGCGCGAGCGAGATCGAGCTGCTCCCACCGTGTGCCGCCGCCACCGGCAACTTCCCGAACCGTCGTGTTCGCGGGCAACTCGACTGAAATGGGTCGAGGCGTGTACAGAATGAACGAATGCGCCACGGCTCTGTTGGACTGTCTCCAGCCGGCGAGCAGTCCGGCGAGATGACGTCCGACGCCGGTGGCGTGCCCGCCGAGCTCCCGGGCGTCAACGCCGATTCGCATGAGTAGGGGCAGTGTCGCGCTGACGGCGGGCCTGCACGGCATGCTGGTACGCCTGGCGGATATCAGCGGCGGCTCGCGTCCATGTGAATTGTCTCGCCCGCTCGAGGCCTCGGCGCGACAGGTTCGCCCTCAGCACATCGTCGGAGATGATGCGCTCGAGGGCGTTGACCAGGGCGGCCGTGTCCTGCGGATCAACCAGCAAACCCGCATCACCCACAACCTCAGGCAGCGCACCGCGGTCGGACGCCACCACCGGCACGCCGGCGGCCATCGCCTCGAGAGCGGGGAGGCCGAACCCCTCCTCGAACGACGGCAGTACGAACAACCGTGCTCCTCTGAACAAACTCTCTCGGCGGTCAGCCTCCACATACCCAAGATACTCAACGTGGCCGGCAAGGGGCGGCTTCGAGATGATCTCTAGCCACTTCGCCGCGTCCGGCGTAGCGCCGCCGGCGATCATGAGCTTTGGTGTCTGTGAATTCCGCGACAGAAGCTGGCCGTACGCCTGAAGAAGCCCGCCCACGTTCTTCCGCGCCTCGAGCGTACCCATAAATAAGACGTAGCCGTTGGCGTCGCCGCCAGAAGCCACGTTGGCCCATTCCGGAGCGCCCGCCGGGCAGACCGCAATCTTACCCGCGTCCAATTCGAACGCGCGTTGCACTTCGCCGGCCGCGAACCGCGACGACACGATGATGCGATCGGCCCGCCGCGCGTGCGCGGCCGCGAGAGAAGGGTAGTCGCGCCGAATTTCCTGTGATGTTCTCTCTGGGTGCGAGAGAAAATGCACGTCGTGAATGGTCACTAGTTGTGCGGCCGATCGTGAGGGCAGCAGCAGGGGATGTGGGGAGTGGGCCACGTCATAGCTTCCTCCCGCAACGGCCTCAACCGGGGGCCAACCCAGCCGGTGCCACGCGAGGTTGAGCGCGCGTACGGGGATTCGTTGATCGACGATGTGGACGTTTGGGAAGTCGGAGCTCAAGCCGTGGGCAGGACGATCCTTCCACGAGCTTGAAAACAGCGTCACTTCATCCTCGCCAGCGTGCGCGAGCGCCTTGATCGCTTGATGGATGTACTCGCCGACGCCTGTGCGCGCGCGCAAGGCTGGACGGTAATCGACGACTATCCGCACAACGCGCCTGAGCCTACCACATCCCTACCATATCCTTGCGGGTCAACGGGTTGGACGGATATATACTTTGTGTTAAAGTCGCCGATTTGAGTATCACGTCCGCCCGTTCCCGGAGCTTTCACGCATGAAAATCGCCGTCGTCGGCACAGGCTATGTGGGTCTGGTGCTCGGAGCTTGCCTTGCGGAAACTGGCAACGATGTCGTCTGCATCGATAAGGATGAGGCCAAGGTCCGTCAGTTGCGCCGCGGCAAGATGCCGATCTATGAACCCGGTCTCGAAGAAATGGTTCGCCGAAATCGGGCCGAGAAGCGGCTCGAATTCACCAAAGACTTGCCCAAAGCGGTCCGTAGCGCTGCCATCGTGTTTATCGCGGTGGGCACCCCCCAGCACGAAGACGGCTCGGCCGATCTGACGCACGTGCTCGCTGTTGCAGGCGAGATCGCCAGGGCGATGAACGGGTACAAAGTGATTGTCGACAAGAGCACCGTGCCCGTCGGCACAGCTGCGCGCGTGCGCGAGGTCATTCGAAAAGCGACCCGGCACCCTTTCAGCGTCGTCAGCAATCCGGAGTTCCTGAAGCAGGGAGCGGCCGTCGAAGACTTCCTCAAACCCGACCGTGTGGTGATCGGAGCCGACGACAAGCGCGGTGAGGAGATTATGCGGGAGCTTTACGGGCCGTTTACGCGAACAGGTGCGCCCATCATGGTGATGGATTGCCCGAGCGCGGAGCTCAGCAAGTATGCTGCCAACGCTATTCTCGCGACGCGGATCTCGTTCATGAACGAAATCGCGAATGTCTGCGAAATCTTTGGCGCCAACGTCGATCACGTGCGAAAAGCGGTCGGGTCAGATCGGCGCATCGGGTCCTCTTTCCTGTTTCCCGGCATCGGCTTCGGCGGCAGCTGCTTTCCGAAAGACATCAAGGCGCTCGTCAAGTTCTCGAGCGACAGGGGCTATGAGTTCCTGACATTGAGAGCCGTCGATCGCGTGAACGAGGCGCAGAAGGTGAGGTTCGTCGCCAAGCTCGAGCGCCACTTCGGATCGCTGCGGGGCAAAACGATTGCCGTCTGGGGCCTGGCGTTCAAGCCGCGCACGGACGACATGCGTGAGGCGCCGGTGATTCCGCTCATCACCAGGCTACTGGCGGCGAAGGCCAAGGTACGGGCATTCGATCCACAGGCGAAAGCTGTGGCCCAGCGCATCTTTGGAAAGAAGATTCTATTGGCCGATAAGAACTACGACGCACTGAAGGGAGCGGACGCGCTGGTGATTGCGACCGAATGGAACGAGTTTCGCGAACCCGATTTCAGCCGCATGAGGAAGTTGATGAAGACCCCCGTTATTTTCGACGGGCGCAATATCTATAGCCCGGAACAGATGAAAGCCCTCGGCTTCACGTACTACTCGGTAGGCCGCTAATGCCAGGCTTAAGGGGCATCCTCAAGGACCCGCTATTGTCGGTCGTCATGCCGGTCTACAACGAGCGCGACACGATCGAGGAGATGATCGGGCGCGTTGTGGCGGTGCCCGGCATCCGCATCGAGTTGATCGTTGTCGATGACGGCTCAAAGGACGGCACCTCTGAAGTGCTGCGCAGACTCGAGAGCAAGTACAAGTTCAAGCTGTACCACAAGGAAAACGGCGGCAAGGGCTCTGCGCTGCGGCTGGGCTTCAAGCAGGTAACGGGAGACATCGTCATCATTCAGGATGCCGACATGGAATATTCCCCTGAGGAGTTCCCGGACCTGATCGAGCTGATCTGTCAGGGGCGCGCCGATGTTGTGTATGGCTCGAGGTTTCTCGGCCGTCGTCGCGTGTTTCTGTTTACTCACTACATGGGCAACCGGCTGCTGACCTTTTTGACGAATATTCTCTACAACACCATCCTCACCGACATGGAGACGTGCTACAAGGCGATGCGGATCGAGGTGCTCCGTTCGTTCGAACTGCACAGCAACGGGTTTGGCATCGAGCCCGAGATTACGGCGAAGATCTTCAAGCGGGGCTATCGTGTCTACGAAGTGCCGATT
The DNA here is from genome assembly GCA_023717525.1 of Vicinamibacterales bacterium. Classification (GTDB taxonomy): domain Bacteria; phylum Acidobacteriota; class Vicinamibacteria; order Vicinamibacterales; family JAMQPK01; genus JAMQPK01. Next base: position 19,398 of record JAMQPK010000153.1, read on the forward strand.
ACCTATGACGGGCGGGGATACGACGAGGGCAAGAAGATCACTTGGCGCGACGGTGTCGTCGCGCTGTGGGTGCTGCTGAAGTATCGCTTTACCGAGTGAACTCGTTCTTCCGTCTCCTTGGGTACGCGAAACCGTACAAGGGGCGCCTGGCCTGGGCGGTGCTGGCGATGGTGCTCTATGCCGTCGCATCGGCGCTGCTTGCCCTCCTGATCAAGGACATCCTCGACAGGGTCCTCCCCAGCGGTGAAGGCCTCCGTATGATGGCTGCCGCCATCGTCCTGCTGTCGTTCGTGAAAGGCCTTGGCGCTTATTTTTCCGGCTACTTGATGGAAGACGTCGGGCAGCGTGTCGTGATGAATCTTCGCGACCGCCTCTACGGACACATCCTCGGTCAGTCTGCGAGCTTCTTTGCACGCAACACGACGGGACAACTCTTGTCGCGCGTCTCGAACGACGTCGGTCAGGTCCAGCGTGCCGTATCCGAGACCGCCGGGGATCTTCTGCGAGAGTCGCTGGCACTCGTCGGGTACGCCGGCGTACTCTTCTACTACGATGCGCGTCTGGCGCTCGTCTGCATGACCGGAGCGCCACTGGTCGTCTACCCACTGATTCGCCTCGGGCAGCGCATCCGGCGAACAGCCCGCAGAAGCCAGGAAGCGTTGGAAGTCATGTCGCATGTGGGGCACGAGACGTTCTCCGCGCACAGAATCGTGAAGGCATTCGGCGCAGAGGAGCGCGAGACGGCACGGTTTCGCGCCACGCTGCTGAACCTGTATCGCACGAACATGCGTGTCGTCCGGGCGCTGTCGGTTCTGCCACCCATAATGGAGTTGCTCGGCGGCATCGGACTCGCGCTGGCGCTCTGGTACGGAAGCCGGGAAATCGCCAGTGGCCGGTTGACGACGGGCGCCTTCACGTCGTTCGTGGCGGCGCTCTTTCTCATGTACGCCCCAGCCAAGAAGTTGAGCCGCGTGAACGCGAACCTACAACAGACGATTGCGGCGGCCGATCGCATCTTCGAGATGCTCGATACGCACACCGAAGTATCCGAAGCGCCAAACGCTCCAGCACTCCCGCCGTTCTCGTCTGCGATTGACTTCCGGGATGTGAGCTTCGGGTACGAAGAAGCGCATCCTCGTGCGATTCTGCGCGGAATCTCGTTCACGGTGCCGGTCGGAAAGATGGTTGCGATCGTTGGCCGGAGCGGTGCCGGCAAGACGACCCTGGTGAACCTTCTTCCGCGATTCTTCGATGTAACGGCCGGCGCCATTCATATCGATGGTCGAGACCTGCGCGATGTATCGCTGAAATCACTGCGTGCGCAAATCGGCATGGTGACGCAGGAGACTGTGCTCTTCGACGATACGATCGCCAATAACATTGCCTATGGCACGCTGACCGCATTGCCGGCAGAAGTCGAGGCCGTTGCCCGCGCCGCCCACGCTCACGAGTTCATCTGCGCGGCGCCGGACGGCTATCAAACGCGGATCGGCGAGCGAGGCCAGAAGCTGTCGGGCGGACAGCGTCAGAGACTGGCTATTGCGCGTGCGCTGCTGAAGAACGCTCCGATTCTGATTCTCGACGAAGCTACCTCATCGCTCGATGCTGAAGCGGAGTTGCTTGTCCAGGATGCGCTCGCGACGCTGATGCTGAACCGCACGTCGTTTGTCATCGCGCACCGGTTGTCGACCATCATGCGCGCCGACGCGATCGTCGTGCTCGAGCGCGGCCGCATCGTCGAGATCGGGCAGCACGATGATTTGCTGAGCCGGGACGGCGTCTACGCGGCCCTTTACAAGATGCAGCTGCTCGAGCCGAGGCGCCCGGAAAACGGAGTGGCGGTCCAATGATCAAGAGCATGACGGGCTTCGCGTCGGCCTCGCGCGAGAACGAACACGCGACGATGACCGTGACCATTCGCGCCGTCAATCACCGGCATCTCGACCTGCAACTGCGGGTTCCGCAGGCCCTGGCAGAAGCCGAGGGGAGAGTCCGGGCGAACGTCCAGAAGCGCATTGGCCGGGGCCGAGTGGAGCTTGCCGTCAGCGTCCAGTATCGGCAGACCGCAACTGTGGAGGTCGAGTTCAACGAGCCTCTGGCCGTCGCGCTCTCGGCCGCGCTGGACACGGCTCGCAGCCGTGGAATCGTCCAAGGCGTGCTGACACCGGGCGACTTGCTGCGGTTGCCGCAGGCGCTGGCGATCCGGGAGCGCCCCGTCGAGAAAGACCCGGCGTTGGTTGCAGCACTCGCCGGGATGCTGGAAGGCGCGGTCGACGACGCGTTGAGCCAGCTCGACGGCATGCGCACAACGGAGGGCGGTCATCTGAACGCCGATCTCGAAGCACGGCGTGTTGCTCTTGCCGCGATGCTCGAAGAGATCGACGGGGCTGCCGGAGAAGGCCGCCTCGAGCTTCAAGCGCGATTGGCGGCGAGAGTGCACGAGCTGTCGATCGCCACGCCTGCTGATCCAAACCTGATTGCGCAGGAGATTGTGAAGGCCGCCTCGCGTTCCGATATCAGCGAAGAGATGGCGCGGTTCCGCGCCCACATCGCGCACTGGCGGTCGCTGGCCGAGTCGCCGGAGCCCTGCGGGCGAAAGCTCGACTTTCTCCTTCAGGAGATGAACCGCGAAGTGAACACGATCGGCTCGAAGGCCGACGGGCTGCGCGTGTCGAACCTGGTAATCGCCGCGAAAGCCGAGCTCGAGAAAATGCGTGAACAGGTCCAGAATATTGAATAGGAACAAAGGATTGCTGTTCATCGTTTCCGCTCCATCGGGCACGGGAAAGACGACGCTGGTCGAGAGGCTGGTGAAGGTCACCGATCATCTGAGGATGTCCCGCTCCTACACGTCGAGGCCGCCGCGCGGCGACGAGGTGCACGGCGTGGACTATAATTTTGTCAGTCGAGCCCGGTTCGAGCAGATGGCGGCCGCAGGTGAATTTCTCGAGTGGGCAGACGTGTTTGGCAACCTCTATGGCACGCACGCCGGAGAGACCGATAAGTATCTACAGGGCGGCGACGACGTGGTGCTCGTCATAGACGTGCAGGGCGCCAGGAAGGTCCGGGCGCAGAACGTCCCCCATGTCGGCATCTTTGTGCTCCCACCGTCGTTTCAGGTGCTGGAGCAACGGCTCCGCGGGCGCAGCAAGGACAACGAAGACGCCATACGCCGGCGGCTGCAGGTGGCGCGCGAGGAAGTGTCGGCGTTCGAGGAGTACAACTACGTGGTGATCAACGACGCGCTCGATTTGTGCGTCGAACGAATGAAGGGAATCGTGCTGGCAGAACGCTCGAAGCTGGCGCGCATGAGGCCGAAGGCGGCTCAAGTGCTCGGAACCTTTGAACTCTAGAACCGTAGAACCGTAGAACCGTAGAACCCTTATGGCTTTAGTTGCGCTTGGCGTGTGCGGGGGCATTGGCGCCTACAAGTCGGTCGAGGTGGCCCGTGGTCTGCAGAAGCAGGGACACGACGTCATCGCCGTCATGACGCGCGCTGCGCGGAAGTTTGTCGGTACTGTCACCTTCGAGGCCATCACACGGCACCGCGTGGTGACGAGTCAATTCGAGGCTGGTGCCAATTCAGACATCGAGCACATTTCTCTGGCGTCGAGCATCGATCTACTGCTCGTTGCGCCCGCGACCGCCAATGTGATCGGAAAGTTTGCCAACGGCATCGCGGACGATTTTCTGTCTTCACTGTATCTTGCGACCAAGGCTCCGGTGCTGATGGCGCCTGCCATGAACACACACATGCTCGAGCACGACGCGGTCCGCCGCAATCTCGACGTGCTGGCGGCGCGGGGCGTCCGTTTCGTCGAGCCGGGCGCGGGATATCTCGCCTGTGGCTGGATCGGAAAAGGCCGTCTGGCGGAACCGGGCGACATTGTCTCCGCAGTCGAACAGCTGTTGAGCCCCAGTGGACCCCTCAAGGGGAAGCGGGTGGTCGTGACTGCGGGACCGACGCGCGAGGCCCTTGATCCCGTTCGATTCATAGGCAATCGCTCGAGCGGGAAGATGGGCTATGCGCTCGCGGAAGCGGCAAGACGCCATGGTGCCGATGTCGTGTTGGTGGCTGGGCCGACCGAACGAAGGCCACCATCGGGAGTGGAAGTGGTCCATGTTTCAACGGCAACGGAAATGCGCGATGCGGTGGTCGCACGCGCCGCAGAGGCGGACGTCGTGATCATGGCCGCTGCCGTGGCCGACTATGCTCCGGCGGAGGCCTCGGCTCAGAAGATCCATAAGGATCGCGATGAGATGATCCTGAAGCTCGTGCGAACGCCGGACATCCTGGCCGAGCTCGGACGCGCGCGAGCCGGCAGCGGTCGTCCGCTGCTCGTGGGGTTTGCCGCGGAGACCAGCGATGTCGTTGCCCAGGCCCGGAAGAAACTGAGCGCCAAAGCCGTCGACATGATTGTGGCAAACGACGTATCGCGCGCCGACGCGGGTTTCGAGGTCGACAACAACGAGGTGACCATCGTCACGCAGCAGGGTGAAGAGACGCTGCCCCTCCAGGAGAAGACGGCGATCGCGAGCCATGTCATCGAACGCATTGCCACGCTATTGAAGTCCCGCATCACCGTTTCTCGATAGTGCTTCATGGCAGATTCTCGTGAACAGCTCGCCGAACACCTGAGATTTCTCGGGGAGCTCGGGGTGGACGGCTTTCGGAGGGACAGGGTGTGGGCGGGAAGACCAGGGGAAAGGGGCGAGGGGCGAGGGGAGAGAGAAGAAAAGCCTGAAGTCCGGAGCCCGGAGCCCGAAGTCCGCGTGGATCCCGTCACCGAGCTGGCCGCCATCCGCGACGACATCGGCGATTGCACCAGATGCAAGCTGTGCTCGTTGGGGCGGAAGCAGATCGTTTACGGAGTCGGCAGTCCGACCGCCGGGCTCATGTTCGTGGGCGAGGCTCCAGGACGGGACGAAGACATTCAGGGCATCCCGTTTGTGGGAAGGGCCGGCCAGAAGCTGACACAGATTATCGAGGCCATCGGGCTGAAGCGCGATGAAGTCTACATTGCCAATGTGATCAAGTGCCGTCCGCCGGAAAATCGCAACCCGGAGCCGGACGAGGTAGATACCTGCGAGCCTTTCCTCTTCCGGCAAATTGACACAATCAAACCGAGAGTGATCGTGGCGCTCGGCACGTTCGCTGCGCGATCATTATTGAAGACCGATGCGCCGATCTCGAGACTGCGCGGCCGGGTGTACGACTACCGCGGCGCGCAGCTGGTTCCGACATTCCATCCTGCCTATCTGCTCCGCAATCCAAGTTGCCGCCGGGACGTGTGGGACGACATGAAGAAAGTGCGGTCGCTGCTGAATGGCGAGACCGTCGTTTGACGAGGTGATCGCCGGCCAACGGCGGTTGGTCTCGGTCGCAGTCCCAGTCCCATTTCTCGACCTCCTGACGTATCAAGTGCCGGAAGGTGCAACAGCACCCGTGAGAGGAGCACGCGTGCGCGTGCCCCTGGGCAAGCGCGTCGTTACCGGCATCGTCGTGGACGCCGCTGCCTCATTGGAACCAGGCGCACTGCGCGAGAAGATCAAGGACATCAGCGAGGTCGTCGATCACGCCGCCTATCTACCGGCGCCGGTCGTAGACCTGGCCCTGTGGGTAGCGGACTACTACGCGTGCGGGGCAGGCGACGCCCTGGCGGCGGCCATGCCGCCTGCGCAGGAGCGTCGAACCATTCGTGTAGCTTCGCTGACCGCTCAGGGGCACGAGCCGGATCTGGAACTGAAACCGAAGCAGCGCGAAGTCATAGACGCGTTGCGGGGTGCGCCGTCCGGAATCGCTGTCCGGGACCTCAAAGCGCGCGGAATTTCGACTGATGTCCTACAGCGGCTCGCCGTGAAGGGGTTGCTCGTTTTCCGTCGGGATCATCTCGAGCGCGATCCCTTCGCCGGTGGCGCCGCCCGGCTTGAGACCAACCGCGTGCCCACGCGGACGTTGACCGGCGAGCAGTCGGCGGTGCTGGCAAGCCTTCGCGAGGCGGCCGGCTCGAAGTCGTTCTCGGTGTCGCTGCTTCAAGGTGTCACCGGCTCCGGGAAAACGGAGGTGTATCTCAGACTGACAGACACCGTGCTGCAACACGGCCGGTCGGTGCTGATCCTTGTTCCGGAAATTGCGTTGACGCCGGCGGTTGCTTCTTCGTTTCGTGACGCCTTCGGCGATCTTGTTGCGGTGCAGCACAGTGGCTTGTCGGACGGCGAACGTTACGATCAATGGCACCGTATCCGGCGTGGCGAAGTGTCGATTGTCGTCGGGACCCGGTCAGCGGTCTTCGCGCCGCTGGGCAACCTTGGGCTCATCATCGTGGACGAAGAGCACGACACGTCCTTCAAACAGGAAGAAACGCCGAGGTATCACGGCCGGGATGTGGCGGTTGTGCGAGGCAAGCGCGAAGGGGCCCTCGTTGTACTCGGATCCGCAACGCCGTCCCTCGAAAGCGGGCAGAACGCTGTAAACGGGCGCTACTCGCGCCTCGTCATGAATCGTCGAGTACTGGATCGCCCGCTTGCCTCCGTGTCGGTTGTCGACATGCGGATCGAGTACGCCGCCGAAGGCCCAGACATCGTTCTGAGCGGTGCGCTGAAGATAGCCATTGCGGCTCGCCTTGGAGCTCGGCAGCAATCCCTGATCCTCCTGAACCGCCGGGGCCTGGCGACGGCCGTGTTCTGCCGTCAGTGTGGCGGAACGCTGGATTGCCCGAACTGCAGCGTATCGCTGATCGTTCACACGGAAGGCAGGGATCTCCATCGCGCGCGGTGCCACTATTGCAACTACTCCCTCACGGTGCCGAAGGCATGCCCCGCGTGCGCGGGACCATATCTCGAGCGCCGCGGTTTTGGCACCGAGCGCGTGGCCGCCGAAATCTCGACGCTCTGGCCCGATGCGAGGGTTGCGCGGCTCGACCGCGACACCGTCAGACGGAAAGGCGCGGCCTCGGAGATTCTCAGGAGGATGGCTTCGGGGGACATCGATGTGCTGGTCGGCACGCAGATGATCGCCAAGGGGCACGATTTTCCGCGCGTCACCCTCGTGGGCGTCATTTCCGCCGATGTGGGTCTCGGCGTCGCTGATTTTCGGGCTGCTGAGCGGACGTTCCAGTTGCTCACGCAAGTGTCGGGGCGGGCCGGCCGGGGCGAAATGGTCGGCGAAGCCATTGTGCAGACGCTCTATCCCAATCACTACAGCATTCTGCACGCCTGCCAACAGGACTACGCGGCCTTCTTTGCCGACGAGATCGCTTATCGGCGGACCATGCGCTACCCGCCGTTGACGGCCCTGGTGAACCTCGTGGTCAAGGCGCGCGATCCCCGCACAGCGCTGACAGACGCCAACACGCTCGCGCAGCACCTCCGCGCGAAGGCGGAGGCCGGACGCTTCCGTGTCCTCGGGCCAGCGCCTGCACCGGTGACGAAACTTCGCGGCGAGTATCGCGCTCAGTTGTTTCTGAAGGGCGCCAACCGGCCGGCGATGCGCCAGGCCGTGCTGGCCGCGCTTGCCGCGGAACCCGATTTGCGCCGGCGGGTCGTGATCGACATCGACCCCGTGTCAGTCTTGTGAGCTGCTCGCTTACCGCACAATCTTCGCGGCCCTGAACAGCGAGTCGGCAGATTGCTCGACTACCTGTCTGAGCCGCGGCGGAAGGTCCTTCTGTGCCGCGAGGAACGCAGCGACCGTCTGTGCGGCCGTGGGCGAGTTATGTCCATCGAGAACCGATTGCGTCCAGCGCGTGGGGAAGAAAATGTCGCCGGTTCTCTGAATGTCAGGCAATAACTTCAAGCTCGGCTCGATGTAGCGCTCGGCGTGCTTTCGCCGAAGGGGATGATTTAGAAACGAAAGACCGTCGAGCACCCACGGCTCGTGCCGCCGGTTCTCGATATTCGACAGGCCGGCAAAGAACGAATCGCGAGTCGACTCATCCGGTGAGAGCGCGGGAATGGTGAATGCGAACCGCGATCGCCTGTCGGGATTGACGATGTTTCCTAGCTGTTCGGTCAAGATCGCGTCCGTTCCGCGCACGTTCCGCAGCGCAAGGTCCTGCGCCATCGCGATATAGTCGGCCTCCGCAAACGTGAGCCCCGGAATCAGCTCCTGCTTGCGCCACACGCGCTCGAGATAGGCGAGCCCGGCCGGCGTCGTCGCCGTGCGGCGAAATGCAATGAAATAAGCGGACTTCATCGACGTACCGGGCGATTCGCGGATGCCCTTGCGCAGGGTTTCTTCCATGCGCGGTGCCAGCGCGAGGCGGCTGGCATCGTCGATGAATCCCCAGTAAGTTCTAGCCAGGTACGTCAATATTCGCTGCACGTTTTGCTCCTCGCGCTCCAGTGGGAGCGCGCGCAGCATCAACTCCGCCAACGGGCGCGGCGGCACGTCACCTTCGAGCATGCCGTCCCACAGCGTCAGCCATGCCGTAGCCCGGGTTACCCCGTCGCCTGTCTCGGGCAGGTGGTCGAGAAAGAACTGTTTGGACAGGTCGTCAAGCCTGAAGAGGCCGTACCCGATACCCTCGCCGTTCGGAAGGACGTAGCGCGGTGCCGGCAGTCCACGGACGTTGGCGACGTCGACGTGCGGCGCGTTCATCCTTAGAGACGTGATTCGAGCGCCCGATTCATAGCCCAGCGCAATCTGCAGTCGCTGATTCCACAACAGCGATCGACCGCGGCCATCGGATTGATCAAACCCAAGGGTGTCGATGGTGCTGCCGTTGAGTTTCAAACGCGTCGCGATCGCCGGCCGCCCGGGTTCGTCGACCCACGCGCGGCTCCACCCCGCCAGGTCCTCGTCGGTCTGCCGGTCGAGAATCTCGATCAGGTCCGTCCATGCGGCATTGCCGAATGCGAATCTGGCAAGGTATTCGCGAATGCCGCCGCGAAACGTCTCTTCCCCGAGCATGCGTTCAAGCTGACGCATGACGATGGGCGCTTTGTCGTAGATGATCGGTCCGTAGAGACTTCCAGCGTCGTTCAGGTTCTCGAGTTTCTGCCGGATGGGGTTGGCGCCGCTCGTCCGATCGACATCGTAGGCAGACG
>JAMQPK010000177.1 GCA_023717525.1 Vicinamibacterales bacterium
TGCAGATTGAAGACAGCCGTCTGGCCGTTGATTTCCGTTGATGGAAAATTCAGCGTGTATCGAAGCCCGGGATTGAGCGTCAGGCGCCCGGACAGCTTCCAGTCGTCCTGGATGAAGTACTCCTGAAAGTGCGCGCGCTCCTGAATATCCGTCTGCTGGAGGTCGATGGCAAAGGTCTGCACCTGTCCGAGCAGGAAGCTCGCAAACGCGTTGCCCGTGTTCGCGATGCTGGGTAGATCGCTGCCGACGGTGCTGAAGACAAACTGTCCCGTCGGCCATGGGGGTTGGACCACGTTGAGCCGCTCCCATCGCCAGTCGAGCCCCATCTTCATGGTGTGGCGGCCCTTCAGCCACGTCAGCGAATCGGCGATTTCCGTCACGCCGGTGCTGAAGTCCGAGGCCGTGCTCGTCGGAGATCCGATCTGCTGGTAGCCGTTTGGCGCGAAGGCCGGCAACGTGTTGGGAAATTTTGCATTCGACGGGATGCCGGGAATGTTGAGCGCGGCGCCCGCAGGCAAAGGCAACGACACCGCGCTCCGCAGCACAGATCGCCGTGTATCTCCGATGCGGACTTCATTCAGTAAGTTGGTCGAAAACGTGTGTTGATAGTTCGAAGCAAACGCCCACGCTGTCGTATCCTGCGGACCAACAGCCACGCTGCCGGCCAGGATGGTCCCGCTCCCGTCGGGAAAGGCGGTGACCGGCTCGGCGTGACCACGGAAGTGCGTCAGCCGTCCGAACGCCTGATCCCCGGTCCCGAACTTGTGATCGATCCGCACATCGCCCTGATCCTGATCGTCGATTTCGTTGGCCGTCCGGCTGTAGTTGTTCGCAGTCGCGCTGCTTGTTGGCAGCGGGTAGCGGTCAAGAAGCGACAGCGCCACCGGATCAATGGCGCTTGCCGGAATCGTGTTGTTGGGAAACTGCTGACGGGTATTCCCCACCGTCGTTGCCGGATCGTAGATGTTCTGGCGGAAGACGCCTGAACGCTCGGCGAGCGTCGGCACGTTCGAGGTCACCGTGCGGCCGATGCTCTGCCGCTGACCCTGATAGTCGACAAAGAAGAACGTCCGGTTCTTGACGAGCGCACCGCCGGCCATGCCGCCGTACTGATTCCGGCGGTACTCCGGCTTCACGGCATTGCCGACCTGGAAGTAGTTCCTGGCGTTCAGGTTCTCGTTGCGAAAAAATTCGAAGACGTTGCCGTGAAAGACGTTGGCGCCCGACTTGGTGGTGAGATTGACCACGCCGCCATTGAACCGTCCGAATTCGGCCGGCGGGCTGTTGCTCTCGATCTTGAACTCCTGGATGGCGTCGATCACCGGGTAGTACGCGACCTGTCCAGGCTCCGGCTGCAGCACGGAGATGCCGTCGAAAAGATATTCGTTCGTTCGAGGTCTCCCGCCATTGATGCGAGGCAGGACGGAATTCGGCGGAAGAGCAACGCCAGGGATGATGGAGGCGAGCATGATGAACAGGCGGCCGTTCAGCGGCAGCTGCACGACCTGCTCGTTCTCGACGACCGTCCCGAGGCTCGCGGTCTCCACTCGCACAATCGGCGCGTCTGCGACGACCGTCACCTGTTCCCGAATGTCTCCTACAGTGAGATCGAAATCGATTCGCGCCTTTTCACCCGTCGCGAGACGAACGCCTTGGCGGCGAAAGGATTTGAAGCCCGAGACCTCGACATCGAGGCGGTACTCGCCCGGAGCGAGGCTGGCCACCGTGTACACGCCATCGCCGGTGGAGACAACCACACGCTGCAGATTCGTCCGTGTTCCCGTGACGGTGATCGTCGCGCCTGGGATGGCGGCCCCGGCCTGATCTTTCACGAGGCCAGTGATTTCGCCTGCAGCCGTCTGCGCACGGGCAGGCATCACCGCGCCGCATACGCATGCGACGGTCAGACAGATTGAGAGCGATACCGTTCGCGTCATTTGCCGGCCGAATCACTCTAACTCGGATTAATGTGGTGATCAAACCGGATTAATTTGACTTGAACCGTCGAACACGACCTGATCGTGCCACCAGAGCCGCTCAAACAGGGCGCGGCAGGCATCGCGTGGCTTGTCGCCGGTAATCTCACCGATGCTGCGTTCCCCGTCGATGGCATCGACCAGAAATTTCTCACTCGCATCGATCGGCAGGTAGATGTCTGTGTCTGTATGAGCGCGGTTGATCAGCACCGCCGCAGCCCCCGGAGGCAGCCGCTCTTGAATGCCGAGCGTGTCGGGCACTCGAACAGGGACGTAGTCGAGCCACGCCTCGCCATAAAAACTGATCGCTTGCGAGCGGCCCGGCGAATCGTCGCGGCGGGCAATGACGCTGTGGCTCATCATCGCGCCCCGAAACAGTTCGGCAGCGGCATATTGCTGCACCGGTTCGAGCGCCACGATTCTCGACGTGTGCGGGAGCTGCGCCATCACGCCGCAGTGAGGGCTGTACGGCGCCTGCCTAGCCCACCGGCTGAACGTAAGCCCTGCGCCGGCAATGAAGTCGAAGAGCTGCGGCACTGAATACGCGCGATCCTGCGGGTGCAGCAGCGCGTCGGCCAGTGCCGCCTCCTGCCTGAAGTCCGGCGCGTCATGTAGAAGGCGGGCCAGCGGATGCCGGGCCGGCAACGCGCCGAGCGCGACGACGAGATCGCGGATTTCGACATCGCTGGGCTGGATGCCGATGCCGCGGCAGAACTCCTGCAGTATGTAGATACCCGCCCGTCCGTACGGGGCGTACACCATGAGATGCATCGCCCCGTCCTGATCGAGCACGTCGCGCAGACTCCGAAGGGCCGCCCCGGGGTTCGCGAGATGGTGCAGAACGCCCGTGCACACGATCTCGTCGAACGTCATCTTCAAGTCGCCGATCCGATCGATCGGCAGCTGATGCACCTCGAGATTGCGCAGGTCGTACTTGCGCTTGAGATCTTCCGTATGCCGGACGCTCGTCGCGCTGAAATCGATCCCGACGACCCGGGCCGCGGGGCAACGGACGGCATGCTTCGCCGCCTGCGATGTTCCGCAGCCTGCGACGAGGATCGTGCGCTCTTCTGTGTATGGCTTGTGGGGCCAGAATAGGTGGAAGTCCGCCCGGCGTCTGTTCGCGTCCTGCCACCTCCGCCGATAATTGTCGAGATCGTCGATCGGCCGCGGATACGGGTACCGTTCGTAGAATTCTTTGACTACTGTCGCCGCGTCAAGGCCGGCAGCCGATTCTGGCTGCCGGCCGTCGCGTGCTTGTGGTGCCAAGCGGTGCGTCTCCCGTTACCTTCCGGTCGTGCTCGCCGCCGTGAGCTTTTCGAGCACCTGATCGAGCGAGAAGCTGCCGACTTTCTGGCTCGGCGGGAACTCCTTGAACGTGGCGATGTACTGCGCGACGAACTCCTGGGCCGGCACGAGCAGGTAGGTGCGGTCGATTCGCCACCTGCCATAGTTCATGGCCATCATTTCGGCACGCTCGAACGGATCGGAACGAAGGTTGATGATCTTGGGAAGACGTAGTGCGGTAAACGGATCCTGCCAGACGTCGAAGCCTTCGCTGCGCTGTTCCTGGAACACGACCTTCCAGTTGTCGTAACGAAGCCCGACGAGCGATCCGTCATCGTTCCAATAGAAGAACGCCCTGCGCGGATTCGGCCCCTTCCCGGCCAGCCGGTCGCTGATGTTGTAGCCATCCAGGTGGACCTTGCCGGTTTTCTTACCGACCTTCATGCCTTTGAGCAACTGCTCCTTCACATCCGGGACCCCGGCCGCCGCCAGCAGCGTGGGAAGCATGTCTTCGTGTGAGATAAGGTCGTTGTTGATCGTACCGGGCGCAATCTGGCCCGGCCACTTCATCATGCACGGCACGCGATAGCCACCCTCCCAGTTCTCGTTCTTCTCTCCCCGGAAGGGCGTGCTGCCGCCATCGGGCCAGGTGAATACCTCCGCGCCGTTGTCCGTGGAGTACATGATGATGGTGTTGTCGTCCAGGCCGAGCTGCTTGAGCTTGTCGAGGATCTGACCAACGTGGCCGTCGTGCTCGACCATGCCGTCGGGATAGGTCCCTAGCCCCGTCTTGCCCTTGCTTTCCGGCTTCAGGTGCGTGTTGATGTGCATGCGCGTCGAATTCCACCAGAGAAAGAACGGCTTGTCGGCCTTCTTTGCCTTCTCGAGATAGTCGAGCGTCGCCGCCGTGACTTCCTCGTCGATGGTCTCCATCCGCTTTTTGCCGAGCGGACCCTTGCTTTCGATCTTCTGGGTTCCATCCGGATTGGCCCAGCAGTGGAGCAGGCCGCGCGTCTTGTACTTCTCAATGAGCGCCGGGTCCTTGAAGTAGTCCTCGTTCTCGAACTCTTCCTCGGCGTTGAGGTGATAGAGCGAGCCGAAGAACTCGTCGAACCCGTGCGCAGTCGGCAGCGTGTCATCGGCATCGCCCAGGTGGTTCTTGCCGAACTGCGCGGTCATGTAGCCCTGGTCCTTGAGCAGTTCGGCGATGGTGATGTCGCGCGCCTGCAGCCCTTCTTTCGCGCCCGGCAGGCCGACCTTCAGCATGCCGGTCCGGAAGCCCGATTGGCCGGTGATGAAGCACGCGCGGCCGGCCGTGCAGCTTTGCTGGCCGTACCAGTCGGTGAACAGGGCCCCTTCCTTGCCGATTCGGTCGATGTTGGGCGTCCTGTATCCCATCTGGCCGAGGTTGTACGCGCTGATGTTCCAGTAGCCGATGTCGTCGCCCCAGAGAATCAAAATGTTTGGTTTCTTCGCAGCCATCGCTTTTCCTTTCCCTTGTTCAACTCAAACCGTGAACCTATTACTTTACGCCGACCAATGATACAAGGCCTCGGACTTTGTCTGACGATGGTTCTGTATTTACGATCTTGCTTGCAATCGGATAGCGAACACTGAGACCTTATTCCGGATCAGCAGTAGCACTATGCGGTTCGACCAGGGCACAGGAGGACTCAAATGGCTAAGACAGGCAAGCCGAACATTCTCTTCATCATGGCCGACGACATCGGGTGGTTCAATCTGAGCTGTTACAACCACGGCATCATGGGCACCGGTTAGAATCTCCGTAAGGAGCCGAGACCACATGAGTTCTGACGACAAGGTTCAGCGATCAATCCTCCCGATTCCTGACATCCAGCATCCGGGTCTCATCACCTATGACGCCAAGGACAAGGACACGAAGTTTCCGCCAATCCGCGACGTGCGGCCGCCGAAGGGTTCACCGAATGTGCTGGTGATCCTGATCGACGACGTCGGCTACGGCGCGACCAGCGTGTTTGGCGGCCCGTGCCAGACGCCGAACTTCGACAAGCTTGCGAGCGGCGGGCTGAAATACACGCGCTTCCATACCACGGCGCTCTGCTCGCCAACGCGGCAGGCCCTGCTCACCGGACGTAACCATCATTCTGTCGGCATGGGCGGCATCACCGAGATCGCGACCGCCGCGCCCGGCTATAACTCGGTCCTCCCCAACACCAAGGCGCCACTGGCGCTCACGCTCAAACTGAATGGCTACTCGACGGCGCAGTTCGGCAAATGTCACGAAGTGCCGGTCTGGCAAACGAGCCCGGCGGGTCCATTCAACGCGTGGCCGACCGGTGGAGGCGGATTCGAGCACTTCTATGGCTTCATCGGCGGCGAGAACAACCAGTGGGATCCGGCCTTGTACGCGGGCACGACGCCCATCGAGCCACCCAAGACGCCGGCCGAGGGCTACCACCTGACGGAAGACCTCGCCGACAATTTCATCTCCTGGACGCGCCAACAGAAGGCGCTGCTGCCAGACAAGCCATTCTTCGTGTACTTCGCCCCTGGCGCGACGCACGCGCCGCATCACGTGCCGAAGGACTGGATCGAGAAGTACAAGGGCAAGTTCTCACACGGTTGGGACAAACAGCGTGAGATTACCTTCAAGCGGCAGAAGGAACTGGGAGTCATCGGCGCCGATGCTGTGCTCACAGCGCGTCACAAGGAAATCCCGGCCTGGGATGACATGGATCCGAAGCTGAAGCCGGTGCTCGAGCGCGAGATGGAAGTGTACGCCGCGTTCATGGAGCACACCGATCATCACGTCGGGCGGATGCTCGACGCGCTCAAGGACATGGGCGTGCTCGAAGACACACTGATCTACCTGATCATCGGCGACAACGGCGCGTCGGCAGAAGGCACGCTCCAGGGCGCCTTCAACGAGATGGCCAACTTCAACGGCGTGCCCGAGATCGAAACCCCCGAGTTCCTGATGTCGAAGCTCGAGGAGTTCGGCGGCGAGGGCTCCTATGGTCACTTCGCAGTGGGCTGGGCGTGGGCGATGGACTCACCGTACCAGTGGACGAAGCAGGTGGCGTCGCACTGGGGAGGCACGCGCAACGGAACGATTGTTCACTGGCCGAAGGGGATCAAGGAAAAAGGCGGCACGCGCAGCCAGTTCTGCCACGTCATCGACCTCGGCCCGACGGTGCTGGAAGCGGCCGGCCTCCCCGAGCCTGCCTTCGTCAACGGCGTCCAGCAGAGCCCGTATGAAGGCACCAGCATGCTCTATTCGTTCAACGATGCTGGCGCGGCCGAGCGGCACACGACCCAGTACTTCGAGATGTTCTGCAACCGTGGCATCTACCACAACGGGTGGAGCGCGGTTACCAAACACCGCACGCCGTGGGAGATGAAGGGCGGCAAGCTGCCGGCGTTCGACGACGACGTGTGGGAGCTGTACGACGGCAGCAAGGACTGGACGCAGGCCAGGAACCTGGCGAAGGAGATGCCAGAAAAGCTGCACGAGCTGCAGCGGCTGTGGCTAATCGAAGCGGTCAAGTTCAACGTGCTGCCGCTCGACGACCGGCAGATCGAGCGGTTCGTTCCGGAGCTGGCTGGACGGCCGACGCTGATCAAGGGCAACACGCAAACGCTCTACGCCGGTATGGGACGGCTGTCAGAAAACAGCGTGATCACCATCAAGAACAAGTCGTGGTCGGTCACGGCTGATCTCGAGGTGCCGGCCAAGGGCGCCGAGGGCGTCTTGATTGCTCAGGGCGGCCGGTTCGGCGGGTGGAGCCTCTACGCAAAGGGCGGCAAGGCCAAGTTCCACTACAACACGCTGGGCATCAAGCAATTCGGCATCGAGGCCACAAAGCCCATTCCGGCCGGCAAGACGCAGGTCCGCATGGAATTCACCTACGACGGCGGCGGTTCGGGCAAGGGCGGTACCGTCACGCTCTACTGTGACGGCAAGGAAGTCGGCAAAGGCCGTGTCGAACAGACGCAGGGGGTCATCTTCTCGGCGGATGAGACCACCGACGTCGGCTGCGAGTCGGGCACGACCGTCAGCCCCGGCTACACCGCGCACACCAGTCGCTTCAACGGGAAGATCAACTGGGTGCAGATCGACCTCGGCAAGGATTCGGAGGACGCCGACCACTACATCTCGGCGGAGGAGCGGTTGCGCGTCGCGATGGCGCGGCAATAGTTGCATGAGCGACCTGGACGATTTCTCTCTGGTACTTGGCGGGCCGCTCTATCAAATCTGGCGGCGGGCTCATCTGACAGGCGACGCACTGCAGTTGCTGCGCCGGCGCATCTTCGTGCAAACCGCGCTCGCCTGGGTCCCGCTTCTCGCGTTGTCGATTGTGGAAGGACATGCGTGGGGGGGGAACGTCGCGCTGACGTTCCTCCGTGACGTCGAGTTGCACGTCCGACTGCTCGTGGCATTGCCGCTGCTGGTCGCCGCTGAACTGGTCGTGCACCGGCGCTTGCGTCCAGTGGTCAGGGAGTTCCTCGAGCGAGGCCTCATCC
>JAMQPK010000237.1 GCA_023717525.1 Vicinamibacterales bacterium
GGCTGTCGAGAACGGCGCAACGCACTACACGCACTGGTTTCAGCCGCTGACGGGAATCACGGCTGAAAAGCATGATTCGTTTCTGGTGCCCACCAACAACGGCAGGGCCGTCGCGGAATTTTCCGCGCGCGAGCTGGTGCAGGGAGAGCCCGACGCCTCCAGCTTTCCGTCCGGCGGGATGCGGTCAACCTTTGAAGCGCGCGGCTACACCGCGTGGGATCCGACCAGTCCGCCCTGGCTGCTGAAGAGCGGAAATGCCGTCACGCTCGTCATTCCGACGGCCTTTGTCAGTTGGAGCGGCGAGGCGCTCGACAAGAAAACGCCGTTGCTGCGCTCGATGCAGGCGCTTTCGACCCAAGCCGTGCGTGTGCTCAAGCTCTTCGGCTCGGCAGCCGAACGCGTCGTCACGACCTGTGGTCCCGAGCAGGAGTATTTCCTCATCGACACGAACTTCTATCTGTCGCGTCCCGACCTCATCAACGCAGGCCGCACGCTGTTCGGGGCGAAACCGCCGAAGGGCCAGGAACTTGAGGACCAGTACTTCGGGGCGATCGCCGACCGGGCGATGGCCTTCATGTCGGAAGTGGAGACCGAGCTCTATAAGGTGGGCGTGCCTGTGAAGACACGCCACAACGAGGTGGCGCCAAGCCAGTACGAAATCGCGCCGATCTTCGAAAACGCCAACCTCGCCACCGATCATCAGATGATGACGATGGAGACGATGCGCCGGACGGCACCGAAGTTCGGACTGGCGTGCCTCCTGCACGAGAAGCCGTTCGCCGGCGTCAACGGATCGGGCAAGCATCTCAACTGGTCGATGAGCGACAGCGAGGGCCACAATCTTCTGAGCCCTGGCAAGACCCCGCACGACAATCTCCAGTTCCTGGTGTTCTGCACGGCCGTCCTGCGCGCGGTGAACAAGTGGCAGGGCCTGCTGCGCGCGAGCATTGCCAGCGCCGGCAACGATCACCGCCTTGGCGCCAACGAAGCACCGCCAGCGATCATCTCGATCTTCCTCGGCGACATGCTGACGGATATCTTCGAGCAGGTCGAAGCCGGCGGCGCGAAGTCGACCAAGCATGGGGGCGATCTCGACACCGGTGTCTCCGTATTGCCGAAGCTGCCACGCGACGCCGGGGACCGCAACCGGACGAGCCCGTTTGCGTTCACCGGGAACAAGTTCGAATTCCGCGCGGTCTCGTCGAACCAGAGCATCGCCTACCCGAACATCGCGTTGAACGTCGCCGTGACCGAGTCCCTCGACTACATGGCCACGGAGCTCGAGAAAGCGACCAAGGGCGGCAAGTCGGTCGCGCTGGCCGCGAAAGATCTGCTGCGCAAGGTCATCAAGGAGAACAAGCGCATCATCTTCAACGGCAACGGCTACTCGGCCGAGTGGGAGAAGGAAGCCGCCAAGCGCGGTCTCCTGAATTTGAAGAACACGGTCGATGCGCTGCCGGAGCTCATCGCCAAGGACGTGATCGCCACCTTCGAGAAATACAAGGTGCTCAACGGGCGCGAACTGCACGCGCGGTACGAAATCATGCTCGAGCAGTACAACAAGACGTTGAATGTCGAGGGACAGCTCATGGTACTGATGGCGAATCGGTACATCGTGCCAGCAGGCCTGGAGTACCAGAAGCAAGTCGCGCAGTCTGTCGCCGCTGTGAAAAAGGCTGGCGTAAAATCGGTGGAAGGGAAAAAGCTCCTCAGCACCGTCGCTGGGTTGACCGACAAGCTGAAGGCGAGCACGGACAAGCTCGAGAAGCTGCTGAGTCACGAAGGCGACGGGTCGGCCGAGAAGCACGCGAAGTACTTCCGCGATCAGGTCATTCCGGCGATGAACCGCGTTCGCGAGGCGGCCGACCAGCTCGAATGTCTCGTGCCGCACGAGCTCTGGCCGCTGGCGACATACCGCGAGATGCTGTTCGTCAAGTAGTCGAAGCCCTACCCTCAGTATCAGCAGCAACCGGGCGCCGCATCGGCGGCGCCCGGGAGTGCCGCCCCGCCAAAGTCAGTCGGCACGGTGTTCGCTAGAGATCAACGGTAGTCCGGTTAACTCCTACTGCTGACGCAGATGGCATTACAGATCTTTCCGCTTCGATCGCAAATCCGATGCTGACGTCGCGTCCGTGGGTCCGCTGGTCGCGTGGACGGTTGACGTATACCGGACGGCTGTCGCATGCGTCGTTTGCAGAGTGGGCCCAGTCGCCGCCGGGCACGGCCGTCGTCGCCAAGGAAGCCAGTCGCGTGCGCTTCGCCCTGTTCGGCCGTGCCTGGGCCGCACGGCGTCGTCTCTGGAGCGCGCTGTCTGCTGTGGCGCGCGACGAACGCGTTGCCGCAGTCATCCAGCGTGAGATCGACGCGTACTTCCGTCGGATAGGTGAGCTTGCTTACGGCGACGGACTTCCGCGGGCCGGCATCGACCTTCACCGCTTCGTCGTCGTGCCGCGGGTGATGGTGAACGGGGCGGCGTATCGAAGCATCGCCACCAAACTGGGTGCGGAATCAAAAATCAGGTCGGTGCCGGGTGGTGACGAACTCCGGGACTTCCTGTACCTTGGGCTGATTCGGGAGATCGAGGCGGCCATCCTGCGAGCGCAACCGTCGCCGAAACGTCCGCTGGCGGCCGGGGAGAGCTGGGTCACGGTGGGCCTCAACCACGAGCTCGTCTGGCGGGTCCCGTTCCGCGAGCCGCCGTGGGCCGGCCATTTCTATGTCTTCGAGCTGACCCGCCAGGCCGTCACCCGGTCAACCCGCAAGGCCCTTGCCGAGAAGATGGCGATGTTCGAATCGTCGCTGCCGTCGCTCTCCCGCCTCGATCGGAGCGAAATCCTGCGCCGGGCAGCCAGCGCCGCCTGAACATTTCAGAAACTTGTGAGCGTGAAAACTCTCAGTCGCGGGAAATAGTCCCCACGATGATCAGGGCCTTCCTTCGGACGCAACTTCAATCTCCTCAGTAACGACCGATCTCTTTCGCGGGAGCGCTCGTGGCATGCCCGTTGCCTTGCCAGTCGGCAACTATCAGGAGGGCACTGTGGCGAATCCGATTGCTGACTATTTGTTCCTCGCGGCGCTTTTCGTACCTACGGCGGGCATTCTGGCTGGTGTTCTCTATCTGCTCGCGCCTTCACGAGGCCTGAGTCGGAACCACACGCATGCCGGAGAGGCCAAGGCGCATGGCTAGACCCATAACGACCGCCATCTTGTTTGCTTTTGCCAACCTCATGGCGGTCGCCGTCGCCAATGTTGGCGCGGCGGGGCGGACTCCGGAGCCTTTCCCGAAGGCACAAGCCCCGCAATCAGGGTATGTCGGCACCGAGACGTGTGTGGGGTGTCACGACAACTACGACACCACTCTCACTCCGACGAAACATGGCTTCAAAGGGAACGAACGAACACCCATGGCCCAGAAGGGCTGCGAATCGTGCCATGGCCCGGGGGCGGCACATGCCGACGACCCGGAGAAGGTGAAGCCTGTCCAGTTTCCGAAGGTCGCCGCGGATGTAGCTAACGCGCAGTGCCAGAGTTGCCACAACCGAGGCGAGCACGCACTCTGGGATGGCAGCCAGCATGAAAACCGGAACGTGAAGTGCGTCGATTGCCACAGCGTGCACTCGTCAGAGGGGGCCACGCTGATGCGGGCGAAGACCCAGCAACTTACGTGCGCCCGTTGTCATCAGGCCATTACCAACAAGCAGCAACGCTTCAATCACATGCCCGTTCGCGAGGGCGCGCTGACGTGTTCGTCGTGCCACAACGTGCACGGCTCCGTGAACGTGAAACTGCTGCGCACAGGCACAACCGTCGATCAGAGCTGCACGAGCTGTCACACCGAGAAGCGCGGTCCATTCCTCTGGGAACATGCACCGGTCGTGGACAGCTGCACCACCTGTCACGACTCTCACGGCAGCAACAACGAGCGGATGCTTCAGGCGAAGCTGCCGTTTCTCTGCCAGCGGTGTCACGTGACGTCGCGGCATCCTCCCACCGTGTATGAAGGATTCACTCTGCAGAACTCGCAGAACGCCAACAAGCTCTTTGGCAAGTCCTGCGCGAACTGTCACCAGCAGGTGCACGGGTCGAACCACCCGAATGGCAAGTTCTTCTTACGGTGATTGGAGACACCCGATGCGCATCAGACTCATCACGACCTTTGCCGCGTTGCTGCTGGTCTCCGCGAAGCTGGCTCAGGCCCAGACGCCGCCGACCAGGCCTGCCCCACCCGCCGTGCCGGCAGTGGGCTTTATCGATTTCGGGTTCAGAGGGGGCCCTGTGGATGGCGACGAGGCACGCTTCGAACGCTACCGGGATCTGCGTCCCGGCGCCTCGACGCTCTTTGGGATGGACAAGAACACCGAGAAGTACCGGTTTGGGGCCAATGCCTACAACATGGGCTATCGCGACCAGCGCTATTCGGCCGACTACACGAACGGGAAGGTCTCGGCCAGTGGTGTGTATACCTCGATCCCGCTGAACTACCTGTACGACGCGCCCATGGCGTGGCAGGGCGACCGGGACGGGCGGTTCACGCTCGATACGTCGGCGCGGCGCGCGGTTCAGGGCCCGACCTTCGCACCGGCCGACGGTACGGCTGTGGGCGTGCCCTGCGCCCCGGGTTCAGGGCCGACCACCTGCAACGCGACGACCGCGAGTGCCGCCATCGCCAATCGGTCGATCTACAACCAGCTGCTGCGACCCGACGACATGCAAGTGCTCCGGAGCATCGTTGGCGTCCAGCTGAACTACGTGGCGACGCCGGCGTTGGGAATCGACGTCGACTTTTCCACGACGGGTCGCAACGGTTCGATGCCGTGGAACGCGTCGTTCGCTTTCAACAACGTGAACCAACTGGCCGCGCCCATCGACCAGCGGAACAACGAGCTCAAGCTGGGCACTGAATGGGTCAACCCGAAAGGCATGTTCCGCTTGAACTATTGGGGCAGCTTTTTCGAGAACAGCAACCAGACGCTGACGTGGGACAACCCGCTGTTTGCCACCGACTACAACAACGGGCTGACGCCGCCAAGCGGCCCGTACGATCCCAGTGGCTACAGCAATGGCAATGGACCGGCCTTCGGGCAGGAGGCGCTCTGGCCGAGCAACACGCTCAACTCGTTCGGCGCGACCGGGATGTACAAGGCGCTGCCCAAGACGACCGTCAACGGCAACGTGCAGCTCACCTACATGCGGCAGAACGAGTCGCTGCTGCCGTGGACCCTTAACACGTCGATCAACAACCCTGCAGTTCTGGCCGTGTACCCTGGCCTGCGTGCCCTGCCGCGTGCCTCTGCGGAAGCCGCGGTCAACGGCGTCAACGCGTTGGTCAACTTCACGAGCCGGCCTCTGCGGTACCTGACTATCCAGGGGCGCTACCGCTACAACGAGCACGCCAACAACACGCCGCACTTCGACAGTCGCCAGTACGTGCGGTTCGACGCCGCTCCCGGAGAACTCGCCGACGATCCTCTCACGCCGCAAGTCGAGGGGTTCTCGGAGTACTACCACATCGCCCGGAAGAACTTCGACGTGAACGGCACGTTCCGGCTGCAGGATTTCGGGTCCCTTCGTGTGGGATATGCCAACGAGCTGTTCGACCGCGAGGGACGGGGCTTCAGCGAGGTCTCAGAGAATACGTTCCGGCTTGCGTACGATGCGACCTTGGTGAACATCGTCACCATCCGTACGTCGCTCGACTCCGGCCGCCGCCGTGGCGACGGGTACATCCTCAGCGGCATCGACTACGAGTCGGGTCCGGCCGGCACGCAGCCCGGGCTCCGGTACTACGACGAGGCCGATCGGGATCGAACGCGCGGCGCGCTCGTCTTCAGCGTGAATCCAGTGTCGATGGCGAGTGTGTTCGTGCAGTTCTCTACCACACGCGACACGTTTCTGGCAGACGAATCCATCCCCGCCGGTCGCGAGCAGTTCGGTCTGCTCAGTCAGGACATGACGGCAGTGGTCGGAGGCGTGGACATCAATCCCAACGATATGGCGCACCTCGGCGTCAGCTACGGCCGTGACAAGTTCGATACATTGCAGAAGTCGCGCAATGCCAACCCGCCACCGGATCCAACCTGGACCGATCCGTTGCGTGACTGGACGCTCGACAACAACGAGGTCGTCAATACCTTCATGGCCTATTTCGATCTCGTCGGCCTGGCGGAATCGAAAGCCGATCTCCACTTCAGCTTCGAACGCAACGACTCGGACAATGCCTTTACTTACGGTGGCCCTCGCATCGCGCAGTTACAGGCGGCCAATACCTTCATCCCCTTGCCGAACGTCATCAATGATTGGAACCGTTTCACGGTGGACTTGAAGTACTACTTGACGAAGAGCGTTGGCCTTGGCGTCGGGTACTGGTACGAAAAGCAAAACGTCACCGACTGGAATACCATCGATTCCAATGGGCCGGTTGGCTTCACGGCCGCGACGGGAACCCCGCGTATTGATTGGTTGGGGGGCCTGATGACCGGCTACGGCAACCGCCCGTACGAAGGTCAGACGGCGTTTGTGCGGCTGCTCTATCGCTTCTAGCCTACTGCTCCTTACCGAGATCTTTGATCTTGAGTGCGAGCGCCGTCACGACGAGCAGAATCACGCCGAGCGAGACGAACAGCCCTCGGCGGCGGTAGGCCAGTTCCCCGAGCGCTTTGGTGCCGGCCTGATCAACGCCCGCGAGAATCTTCGTTCCGTCGTTCACGATCGCATCGAGCGCGGCCGGATCGAACATGTGGACTTCGGTCCTCGCCAGGACGAGTTTCGTACGGGCTTCGTTCAGCGCCAGTTCCTGATCGCCGACCTCCATGCCGTCGTTCTTCACCCGGGCGATCAGCGCAGCGCTTGAATCGACGGCCGACGTCAGCCGCTCCATGCTGTCGTGCATCTTTGTCGCGCCGACAAAGCCCGGATCATCCTTATCCTCGTGGCACGACGCACAGACCGTGTCCTTGGCCGTCCCCAGCATGCGGTCGGACGGCGCCAGCACGGCGTGGTTGCTGTGACACTCAATACAGGCCTTCTCGAAGATCTGCGCGTGCACGCTCGTCGCGAATTTTGTCTGGAACACGGTATGGCATGTGCCGCACACCGTCGTCAAGGAACTGACGCCAGGGGGCGCAGCGCCATGATTGCCGTGGCAATCGTTGCAGGTCGGCGCCGACATGTCCCGTTGTCCCGCGAGCGCCGCGTAGTGCACGCTGCGTTCGTACTCGGCCCGCTGACTGGTTGGCAGGGGACTGCCGTTCGGGAGTTTGTACGATTTCATGTGCTCGGCAGAGGAATGGCACGTGCCGCAGGTCGCCGCCACGTTGGTCGGAAACGCGGGCGAGCGTGCGTCGTTGACGAGGCGGACGCCATGAGCGCCATGACAAGTGACGCACGTCGCCACACCGAGATCCCCCTCGGCCAGACGCTTGCCGTGCACGCTCGACGCATACTCTGCCGCCTGATCGACGCGCTGCCTGGGAGCGAACTTGTGCATCAGTTCAGGATCACTGTGGCACCGGGCACAAGTCGCGATGATTTGTGGTCCCCTCGGCTTTCCGCGGTAGCCGCGGGCTGCATTGTGCGCTTGCGACTTGTCGGGCGTCGCGGCATTGCCGCCGTGACAGTCGACGCACCCAAAGCCCCGTTGTTGGTGCACATCCCCCGGAAATGCTTTCGCCGGTGCGGCCAGTGCCGCGTCCGGCAGCGATGCGTGGCAGACCAGGCACTGATTTGCCGTCGTTTGCGCGTTCACCGGGCTGGCAGACAGGACGAGGACCGCGGCGGTCGTGCCCGCAGCCATCCAGAGGGCAAGGGATCGGTGTTCGCGAGTCACGACGCCAGGTACCCGATGATAGTGAACGCCACAAAGTACAGGAGCGCAGCGAGGCCAACCGTCGTGAACCACGGACTCGATTCCTCGCGGCTTGCCCGCCTGTCCAGGAACGGGACGACAACGAGGAGAGCAGCCGCAAGGCCGAACGCGAGCACGCCCAGTCGTTCGCCTTCGAATCCGAGTATATGGCTCGGCAGCAGCTTCAACGTATGGAACATCGCGAGGAAATACCACTCGGGCCGGATGCCTGCCGGTACCGCAGCGAACGGATCGGCTTTGCGTCCAAGCTCCCAGGGGTAGAACGCCGCAAGTGCGGCCAGCAGCGCAATCGCCACGTACCACACGAGCACATCGCGAAGGATGTAGTCGGGGAAGAATGGCATCTGCTTCTGGAATCCGCCGGCGCGCAGGCGGCGCGCTTCCTTCATGGGCACGCTCATGCCCTGACGCTGCACGAATAGCAGATGCAAAGCGACGAGAACGGTTGTCATTGCCGGCAAGATCGCGACGTGGAGCGCATAGAACCGCGACAGCGTTGCGCCGGTCACGTCGTCGCCGCCGCGAAGGAACCGGAGCATTCCGCGGCCAACAAACGGGACGGCCCCTGCGATGCCCGTTCCTACCTTCGTGGCGAAGAACGCGAGTTCATTCCACGGCAGGAGATATCCGCTGAATCCGAAGCCGAGCATGAGAAAGAGGAGCAGCGCACCGCTTATCCACGTGAGCTCGCGCGGCTGTCGATAGGACTTCAAGAAGAACACGCTGAACAGGTGTGCGAAGGCGGCAAGAATCAGCAGATTGGCCGACCAACTGTGGATGTTTCTGATCAGCCAGCCGAATTCGACCTGCGTCACGATGAACTGCACGCTTTCGTAGGCTTCAGACGCGCTCGGCCGGTAGTAGAGCAGCAGGAGAATGCCGCTGGCCACCTGCACCATGAAAAGGAACAGCGTCACCCCGCCCAGGTAGTACCAGATCTTCTGGGTGTGGATCGGCACGCCCTTCTCGGCGATGAAGTGACGAATGCCGGAGAGGTCGAGACGTTCATCGACCCAGTCGATGATTTGCGACATCAACGGCGACTCATGTTCGAGAAACCACGACTTCATCGCCGCGCTGGTTCACCACGAGGCGCTCGAGCGGTCTCGGCGGCGGACCGGACACCACATTTCCCTGCAGGTCGTAGGTGCCATTGTGGCAGGCACACCAGATTTGAGACGTGTCCGGCTTGTATTGAACGGTGCAGTCGAGATGCGTGCAGACAGCGTTGAACGCCTGCAGCTCGCCATCCGGCGTCCGGACAAGCAGGCCCGGTTTGCTGCCGAACTTGAACACGAGCCCCGAGTTTGGCTTCACCTGCGAGGCTTGCGCGGCCACGACGCTCTGGGTGGCCGGCTCGCCGGACACCGGTGGAATGAGGTAGCGCCAGACTGGATACGCGACGGCGGCGATTGTCGAAATGAAACCGGCACCGAGGATCGCGTCGAGAAACCGACGACGGTTGAACGCGGACGACATCGCCGCTATTTCTTCTTCAAGGTCTGGAGATAGGCGACAAGCGCGTCAAGGTCGTCTTTGGGAAGCGTCGCGAACGACTTCATGACCGGCTTGCGCTCCGATCCGCCCTTCTTCCGCATCGCCTCAGGGTCGGTGAGCCACCCGCGAATTTCAGCCGCCGGAAGCTGGCCGACATCGTCCAGCGCACCCTTCGCATTTCCCTTCCCAGCGACCGAATGGCAGAGCGAGCACTTCGAGTCGGCAAAAATCTTCATGCCGCGTTCGACGTGGGCCTGCGCGAGGGCAGGCGCAGGCCTCGCAACGACCGCAGCAAGTCCCAGAACAGCGAGAGCGGTAGCGCGATATCGCATCAAAGCCTCCTTGGAAGACAGCACTCCGTGTCCGCGAGTCGCAAGCGGCGTGCCCGACGGGTCGTCCTGTAGTTTAGCCGTTTTCCAGGCGAACTCCGGTGACATATCGCATCGCATCGGAATCATCGCGCGCAGAATTTTTACCAACGTGCGAAATATTCCACATTTCTCGCATGCCAGTTGGGCACCTTCGCCAATTGTCCGAGCGGATCGATGAGGTGCGACTGGGCACACCGCTTGCTCTCGTTTCCTGGGGAGGCGTTCATGAGAGTTTCCGCATTTCTTCATCGCCATTACTCGGCACAGGTCGGTGAATCACCAGCCGGGCATGCGGTTGCGATTGTCGTAGGTCTTGCGATGATGGCCGCGGGTCTCGCGCTGGTCCTGAACGTCGCGCTTCTTCCGGTCGGTACGGTGATTGGGTTGCTGGGATTGTTCGTGCTCGCCGACGGTGTGTTTGCGCACATCGCGCGGCCGCTGAAGGTCCGTGACCTGGTCGACGCGGTCATTGGGCTATCGGGTGCGGCGATCGCACTGACATTCGCGCTGGCCGTTGTGTTCTTTCTGGTGGCCTTCGGTGCCGGCACATTTGCCGCGATGTTCGAATGGCTTCGGTGACCCTTGACGGAAACGAGGCGTGCGCGACGGTTGCGTACCAACTGAGCGACGTCATTGCGATCTACCCGATTACGCCATCGTCGGGCATGGCGGAATTGGCGGATGCCTGGGCGGCGGCGCTGCGACCAAATGCCTGGGGCATGGTTCCAACCGTCGTAGAAATGCAGAGCGAAGGGGGCGCCGCCGGGGCAGTGCACGGCGCGCTGCAGGGCGGAGGGCTTGCCACGACGTTCACGGCAAGCCAGGGCCTGCTTCTGATGATCCCCAACATGTTCAAGATCGCCGGCGAGTTGACGCCCACGGTCTTTCACGTGTCAGCCCGGGCAGTTGCGACTCACGCACTTTCCATCTTCGGCGATCACAGCGACGTCATGGCCGTCCGCTCGACGGGATTTGCCATGCTGTCGTCCAGTTCGGTACAGGAAGCACAGGATCTGGCGCTGATCGCCCACGCCGCCACGCTCGAGTCGCGCGTGCCGTTCCTGCATTTTTTCGACGGGTTCCGCACTTCACACGAAATCGCCAAGATCGAAACCGTGGATGATGCGGTCGTGCGCGGGATGATGGATGCGCCCTTCGTCGATGCGCATCGCGCTCGTGGGTTAACACCCGACCGGCCCGTCGTGCGCGGCACGGCTCAGAATCCCGACGTGTTCTTCCAGAATCGCGAGGCCGTGAATACACATTACGCTTCTACGCCGGCGCTCGTGAAGAAAGCGATGAGCCGGTTTGCCTCGCTGACGGGACGCTCCTATGGGCTCTTCCGCTACCACGGGGCTGCCGACGCCGAACGGGTCGTCGTCATCATGGGATCTGGCGCCGAAACGCTGGAAGCGGTGGTCGATGCGCTCGGGCCAGGGGCGCGGATTGGTGTGTTGACGGTGAAGCTCTATCGTCCGTTCAGCATTCCCGACTTCGTCGCCGCGCTGCCGTCGACCGTGCAAGCGATTGCCGTGCTCGACCGCACCAAGGAGCCCGGCGCGGTTGGAGAGCCGCTGTATCAGGATGTGGCCACGGCCCTGAC
This sequence comes from Vicinamibacterales bacterium, assembly GCA_023717525.1. Taxonomy (GTDB): domain Bacteria; phylum Acidobacteriota; class Vicinamibacteria; order Vicinamibacterales; family JAMQPK01; genus JAMQPK01. Next base: position 11,336 of record JAMQPK010000237.1, read on the forward strand.
CGAGGCGGTTTCAGATGGCGCGGCGCCGTTCGGCAGGATGCCGCGAATTATCGGGGGCCGCTACGGCCTCGGGTCGAAGGAATTTTCGCCCGCGATGGCCAAGGCGGTGTTCGACGAGCTCGCCAAGCCGTCGCCGAAGCGTCATTTCACCGTTGGCATTGTGGACGACGTGACGGGGACGTCGTTGTCGGTCGATGAACATTTCGAGATCGAACCGGCAGGCAGCGTTCGAGCAATGTTCTACGGACTCGGCGCAGACGGAACCGTCGGCGCCAACAAGAACTCCATCAAAATTATCGGCGAGGAAACCACGAACGGCGCGCAGGCCTATTTCGTGTATGACTCCAAGAAATCGGGCGCGATCACGATCTCGCACCTGCGTTTCGGCCCTGCGCCCATTCGCGCGCCGTATCTGATTTCACGCGCGTCGTTCGTCGGCTGCCACCAGTACAGCTTTCTCGAGCGATACGACGTGCTCGCGCAAGCCGAGACCGGCGGTGTGTTCCTGTTGAACGCGCCGTATGCGTCCGACCAGGTCTGGGACGAGCTGCCGTTTGAAGTCCAGGATCGAATCATCGAGAAGAAGCTCCGGTTCTACGTGATCGACGCCTATGCCGTCGCGAAAGCCGCCGGCATGGGAAACCGCATCAACACGATCATGCAGACCTGTTTCTTTGCCATCTCCGGCGTGCTGCCCCGAGAGGAAGCCATCGACCGCATCAAGCACACAATCGAAAAGACCTACGCGAAGCGCGGTGCGGCAGTCATCCAACAGAATTTCGAGGCGGTCGACGCGACCCTCGCCCATCTTCATCAGGTGGCCGTGCCAGGGTCGCCGACCGCCTCGCGTCGCCTGCCGCCACCGGTCCCCGACGCGGCGCCAGACTTTGTGAAGCGCGTCACTGGGGTGATGCTTGCCAACCAGGGCGATCGCCTGCCCGTGAGCGCGTTTCCGATCGACGGCACGTGGCCGACCGGGACCGCGAAGTGGGAGAAGCGCAACATCGCATCGGAAATTCCAGTCTGGGATGAAGCGCTGTGCATTCAGTGCAACAAGTGCGCTCTGGTCTGCCCGCATGCGGCGATTCGCGTGAAAGTGTACGAGCCCGATCGGTTGCACGGCGCCCCGGAGACATTCAAGAGCGTCCGCTACAAAGGGCCGGACCTGAGCGGGAGCTACACCGTCCAGGTGGCCCCGGAGGACTGCACCGGATGCAACCTGTGCGTGGCCATGTGTCCGGCGAAGGATAAGTCGAATCCGCGTCACAAGGCGCTCGACATGATGCCCCAGCCCCCGCTTCGGGACGCCGAGAGGGCCAACTACGAGTTCTTTCTTGATCTTCCCGAGGTCGATCGCGCGCTGGTGGGGCACGACGTGAAGAGCACGCAGCTGCTCGAGCCGCTGTTCGAGTATTCGGGCGCGTGCGCCGGCTGTGGAGAAACACCTTACATCAAGCTGGTCACGCAGCTATTCGGGGATCGTGCGGTTATTGCGAATGCCACCGGTTGCTCGTCGATCTACGGCGGCAACCTGCCGACGACGCCTTACACGACGAACAAGCAGGGACGCGGGCCCGCCTGGGCGAACTCATTGTTCGAGGACAACGCCGAATTTGGTTTCGGCCTTCGCCTTGCCGTCGATCAGCACGAGCGGCGCGCGCTTGCGCGGCTTCGTGCGCTTGCGCCGTTGCTGCCCGCACCGCTGGTTGAAAATCTGACGTCGATCGACCAGGGCACGGAACAGGGCATCCAGGCCCAACGCGAGGCAGTCGAGGCGCTCCGCGGCTGGCTGTCCGAGATTCTCACGAAGGAATCCGTTGGCGTGCGAGCCGATGCTGCGCGCGAGCTTGCGACGATCGCTGACTATCTCGTGAAGAAGAGCGTCTGGATTTTCGGCGGCGACGGCTGGGCCTACGATATCGGCTATGGCGGGCTTGACCACGTGCTGGCGAGCGGCGCCAACGTGAACGTGCTGGTGCTCGACACCGAGGTGTACTCGAACACGGGCGGTCAGCAGTCCAAGGCGACGCCAATGGCCGCCGCCGCCAAGTTTGCCTCTGCGGGGAAGACCGGGGCCAAGAAGGACCTCGGCCTCATGGCAATGGCGTATGGCCATGTCTATGTGGCTCAGGTCGCGTTTGGCGCGAAGGACTCGCAGACGCTCAAGGCGCTGATCGAAGCCGAATCGTATCCAGGACCGTCCCTCGTCATCGCCTACAGCCACTGCATCGCGCACGGATACGACATGGGGCACGGGATCGAGCACCAGAAGCTCGCGGTTGATTCGGGCTACTGGCCCCTGTATCGCTACGATCCGCGGCGCGCGGGGCCCGGCGAGGCGAAACTGACGATCGACTCAGCTTCGCCGAAGGCCGATGTGAAGACGCTGATGGCGAACGAGGCGCGATTTCAAATCACCGAGCAGCAGGATCCCGACCGATACCGCGGGTTGGTGGCCCGCGTGAAGCAGCAAATCGACGGCCGCCTGAAGCTCTACGAAGAACTGGCTCGGGTGCAGAACTGACGCTTATGGATCTCACGACTAAATATCTCGGGCTGTCGCTCGCACACCCGTTCATGCCGGGGGCCTCGCCGCTCGTCGACGATCTCGACGTCGTGCTCCAACTCGAAGACGCCGGCGCGTCGGCCATCGTGATGCACTCACTGTTCGAAGAGCAGATCATCCGCCAGCGCTATGGCTTCGCGTCGCTTGCGCAGGCGCACGGCGAGGCGCACGCGGAGGCGTTGTCGTACTTCCCGACTCCCGAAGAGTTCGCCCTTGGCCCCGATCGCTATCTGGAACGCCTCCGGCGGATCAAGAACCGGGTCGACCTACCTGTGATCGGATCGTTGAACGGCACGACGTCTGAGGGGTGGCTCGAATACGCCCGGCTCATCGAACAGGCCGGTGCCGATGCGCTCGAGCTGAACTTCTATCATGTGGCGACCGATCCGCTCGAGGATGGCGCGGCGGTCGAGCGACACCTGTTCGACATTGTCGCTGTGCTTCGAGAATCGATCGGCATTCCGCTGGCCGTCAAACTGTCGCCGTTCTATTCATCGCTGCCGAATCTGGTGACGAGGCTCGCAGCGCTTGGAGCATCGGGGATCGTGCTCTTCAACAGGTTCTATCAGGCGGACATCAACCCCGAGGAGCTCGAGGTCGAGCCTCGATTGAGGCTCTCCGACTCTTCGGACCTCCTCTTGCGGCTCCGCTGGCTCGCGATTCTGGCGGGCCCCTTCCACGGATCGATGGCCGTGAGCGGCGGCGTCCACGAGCCGATTGATGCCGTGAAAGCCATCATGGCGGGCGCCGATGCCGTGCAGATTGTTTCGGCGCTCCTCCGCAACGGCCCCAAGCACCTGACGCACATTCGGCGCGGATTCGAACAGTGGGCGGAAGAACACGACTACACGTCGATCGATCAGATGCGCGACAGCATGAGCCTGGAGCGATGCCCGGATCCCCACGCGTTCGAGCGGGGCAACTACCTTCGCATCCTGCAGTCGTGGCAGCCTCCCGATCCTTCGCTCGTACGAGACGCGAAACCCCGCCGGCGGTAGCGCATTGATTACCACCTGGCAGGTGTTCTTGGTAGCCGTCGTGACGGCGCTGGCTACGGGTGTCGGCGTTCTGCCGCTCATCTTCATCAAGCGCACAGACGATCGCTGGCGCGGGATTGCCGCGGCCACGGCCAGCGGCATGATGCTTTCGGCCTCGGTCTTTGCGTTGGCAGACAAAGCACTGCGCAGGGGCGATGCCCTTGATGTGATCGCCGGCATGCTCGCCGGCGCCGCCTTCTTCGCCTGGACGGCGAAGCTGGTCGCCAGGGCCGAACTGGCGGGCAGGGCCGAATCGAGACAGGCGATCCTGCTGGTGCTGACACTGTTCATCCACAGCATCCCGGAAGGGGCGGCCATCGGTGTCGGCTATGCGACCGGCGAGGTGAAATTCGGATGGCTGCTGGCGCTCGCGATAGCGGTGCACAACATTCCCGAGGGGACTGCCGTCGCGCTGCCCCTTCGCGCGAGCGGCGCGAGCCTGGCGCGCTGCGCGTTCTACGCGGTGCTGACCAGCGTTCCGCAGCCGGTCGTTGCCGTCCCGGCATTCCTGCTGGTGTCAATCTTCCAGCCGCTACTGGCGGCGAGCCTTGGCTTCGCTGGGGGCGCGATGATCTTTCTGGTGGTATCCGAGCTGCTCCCTGCGAGTCTGGAAGTCTGCACGGCCAACGAGGCCGCCTGGGGAGTGACGCTCGGCCTCGTCGCCATGCTCGGGTTCATTGCGGCGATTGGACTCTAGCGTCGCTTACGGAACAACAGTCTCGGCCGCACTCCGCTCGGTCGCGAGCTCCGTCTGCACCGTCGCTGGCGGCCGGGGAGCCCAGTGGGGGCAGTTCCGGCACGCGTCATCACCCGACAGCAACCTGAGTTGCCCCTCTCGTTCGCAGGTCCACGGCGAAGTCCACGCATCCAACCAGTGCGGCCAGTCAAGGAACAGGGTCGGCTCAGCGTGTCGGCATCGGGTGAGGGTTCTCGTCATGGTGGAAAACTCCTTCATCATGGGGTCAGTCCCTGAGCATCGCCCGCTGGTCGGTCAGCGCCGCGGGCTGATACGTGCACAACGGATCCGAGGCGAACGGATCGCCCGTCGCTGCATACGCGCGCGCTCGCGATCCTCCGCAGGCTTCTCGGAATTCACAGCAGCCACAGCGGCCGGCAAACCGCTCGGTCTGTCTGAGGGTCTGAAAGAGCGGCGAGTCGCGATAGACCTGAAGCGGGTTCTCCGTGCGGGCGTATCCGGCCGTCAATGGGAGGAAGCCCGAGGGCTGGATCTCGCCGATATGGGAAATGAACATCACGCCGTTGCCGTCGCGAATTCCCATGCCGCGGACTTTCTTGTGCCTTGTCAGCGCAAGCCGTCGATAGTGCGGCGCTTCGGTCGTCGTGATGATGGGGCGCCCGCCGCCCTCGTGGTCGAGCACCCAGTTGAGAATGTCATCCGACTCTGCCGGACTGACTTCACTGAGTCTCGCTCCTCGCCCCGTGCCGATTAGGAAGAACAAACTCCACCGTTCCGCGCCAATGTCCCGCACGACACGATAGATATCCGCCAGCTCGTCACGCGTCTGCGCGGTGACGAGCGTGTTGATCTGCAGCGGAATATTGGCGTGGACGATGGCTCTGGCGATACGCAAGGTGCGGTCGAATGTGCCCGCGACGCCACGCACACCGTCGTGGCGCGCTGGGGTGGATCCGTCCAGGCTGAGCGACATGGCGGTCACACGCATCGCGGCGAGCGTCTGAATCACATCGTCGGTCAGCAGAGGAGTGGCGCTCGGCGCAACAAGGCAGGGAAGTCCAAGGCCGACGGTGTGCGCCACGATATCGAAGAAGTCGCGTCGCTTCAGCGGATCGCCACCCGTCAGGATGATGTGTGGGCGCGAGCCCGCAGCGAATTCGTCGAGGACTCTGAAGATGTCGGCCGTCGACAGTTCACGCGGATCGACGCTGGGGTTGGCGTTGGCGCGGCAGTGGCTGCACGACAGATCGCACGCACGCGTCAGCTCCCAGTAAACCCGCTGCGGAGCGTCGTCAAAGCGAAGGGCCATACACGAATGGTTGCAATCGCGGTGCCTTTCCTTGTACTTCCGGTTTCCCCAGCAAGAGATGAATACCTGCGGCGATTGGCGCGAAAAAACCCGCAAGAGAGCGAAGAATTCCGGCGTCAGTGGCGTGGCCAGGCGTCGTTCACGAGCGGGACCCAGTTGATGGGCGAGCCTGCGGCGGCATGCGACTTGCGTTTCCATCGGCGGAGAGGCGCCATGACCACCGCTGCCGCACTACCCACATTGCTCGTTGCCGCGTTGACAGTAGCCTGCACGTCGATGCCACCCGTGCGCTTGGAAGCGACGCCCGCCGACTACGAAATGCTGGCCGGTGAATGGCGCGGCGAGTACACGAGCGCTGCGCTTGGACGCCGGGGCAGCATCGAGTTCAAGCTGATTGCCGCCACCAACAAGGCGTCCGGGGACGTCGTGATGGTGCCGCAGGGAGCCGGACAGCCCTACGCGCAGAGCGACCTCGAGCACCAGAGCCAGGGCCGAGGACCGATGGACTCGCAGATGCTGACGATCTACTTCGTGCGCGCCGAAGGGGGCACCATCAGCGGGACCCTCGACAAGTACTGGGATCCCGATCGCAACTGCGATGCGTTCACCGTCTTTCGCGGCCGCCTGCAGGATAGGGCCATCGAAGGCACGTTCCGCACGACATGGGATTGCGGTACCGGCGAGGCAACGGGAGACTGGAAAGTGACAAGGAGATAATCCATGTCCGATACACGCGATCATCACGTCACACTGCGATTCACGCGCGGGTTCGAGTTCGTAGCGCATTTTGAGGATACGCCTGGCCTGCCGCCGCTGTTTTTCGACGAGCCGTCGCCGCTTGGGGCGGGCGCCGCACCGAACGCGGCGGCGGTGCTCGGCGCCGCCATAGGAGACTGCCTGTCGGCGAGCCTGGTGTTTTGCCTTCGCAAGGCTCGTCTCGATGTTCTCGATCTGACGACCCACGTCGTGACACACGTCACTCGCAATGAGCAGGGCCGTTTTCGCGTCAGCGGAATCGACGTCGAGATCAATCCTCAGCTCTCAAAGGCCGACGATGCTCGATTCCAGCGATGTGAGGATCTATTCGAGGACTTCTGCGTCGTCACGGAGAGCGTGCGCCAGGGCATCCCGGTAAAGGTGACCGTCGGGAAAGAAGCGCAGGCGATGGTGCCATGACACCCGGTCTTCGAATCGCGATGGGGGTCTTTCTTATCGTTCACGGGATTGCCCATCTCGTTGGTTTCGTGGTGCCGTGGCAGTTGATGAAGGCCCCTGATCTGCCGTATCGCACGACCATCTTCGGTGGTGCCATCGATGTCGGCGCGGTTGGCATCAAGATCGTCGGAGTCCTGTGGCTCATCCTCGCCATTGCCGTTGCAGGCCTCGGAACGTCCTATCTCGCGAACCGATTGTCGTATCCGGCAGCGCTCGGGATCGTAGGCGCGTCATTGCTGATGTCAATCGCAGGCTGGCCTGATGCGAGAATCGGGGTTGCGATAAACGCCGTGCTGCTCGTGGCGCTGAAGGTCCTTGGTTCTTAGGCCTTGGTCCTTGGTCACCCAATGCCCAGCGCACAATTCGCGGGTCGTCTCGTTTGGCAAACCGCCACTGGTGTTGCCGAACGATGCGTGAGTAGCGAATCCACTCCTTAACTTCTCCGCGGGCCGCAGGATACTTGACTCTGACGCCGCTCGGGAACAATCTGTTGTCCGCACAGGGAAGGAGCCAAAGATGGATTCGACCAGACGTAAGCTGCTGACAGGCGCCGCGGCGACGGCGGCTGCCGCGGCCGCTTCGCGTGCGTTCGCGCAACAGCCTATTCGGCAAGGAGGAGCCGCCAGGCCGTTCTACGAGAAGGGCAGCGTCCGCATCTATTACGAAGAGGCGGGCTCCGGTTTCCCATTGCTGCTGATTGCCGGCGGCGGTTTGAACGCGACCATCTCGTTCTTTACTGGAAGCGCGCCGTTCAACGCGATCGATGAATTCAAGAACGAGTACCGCTGTATCGCGATGGACCTGCGCAATGCCCAAGGCGGCCAGTCTTCCGGCCCGCTGGAAGTCGATCGGCCCTGGGATGCGTACGCCGACGACCAGCTCGGACTGATGGATCACCTGGGCATCAAAGAGTTCATGGTGATGGGGTTTTGCATTGGAGGCCCCTTCATCTGGAACCTCCTGCGGCGGGCACCGACGCGTATTGTCGCCGCTGTGCTGGCGCAGCCCAGCGGGTTCCGGCCGGAGGCGCCCGACCTCTTCTATCAAACCAACATGACGGGTTGGGGTCCGGCACTGGTCGCCCGCAGGCCCGACATCACGATGGCGATGGTCGACAAGTTCCTGACCAGGATGTATCGCTCGAACCCCGATTTTGTTTTCACGGTGACGCGCGATTTCGTGCGTTCCTGCCAGACCCCCATCCTCGTTCTGCCGGACGACATCCCGGCGCATCCGTACGCGGTCGCCATGGAGTCCGCGATGCTCGCGCCCAGGGCCGAAGTGAGTGTCTTTCCCTGGAAGGAGCCCAAGGAGAGGATTCCTCTCGCGGTGCGTCAGATACGATCGTTTCTGCGGGCGCATCGGCCAGCAGCGAAGGGTTAGCCCACCCGCGCGCGTGCGTCCACGATCTGACAGCCGAGGCCTGGAGCCAGCGCCATCACCGGATTGAACTCGAGTTCGAGCAGTTCCGGCACTTGATCGGCAACGTAGGCCACCCGTAGCAGCAGATCGCGCAACGTCGGAAGATCTGCCGGCGCGTGCCCGCGGTAGCCCTGCAGGAGGCGGAACCCTTTGATGCTGCGCAGCAATTCATCGGCGTCCCGGTTGGTGAGCGGCGCGATCCGAAATGCCACGTCGCGGAACACCTCGACGTTGGCGCCACCAAGCCCAAACGCGACAAGCGGACCGAACAAGGCGTCATGGGTGACGCCGATGAGTGTTTCTGTGCCGCCCTTCACCATCGGTTGAATGAGAACGCCGTCCGGGCTGCTGCCCAGCCGTTCCTGCGCCGTGCGCACCAGCTCGGCATAGGCCGATCGAACCGCCGCCTCGTTGTTGAGGTGCAGGCGAACGCCATCGAGTTCGGTCTTGTGGATAGCCTTCGGCGACACGATCTTGGCCGCGACGGGAAAGCCAAGCACGCGTGCAAGCGCTGCGGCTTCCTCGGCATTGTTGGCCACAACGCCGGTGGTCGTCGGAAGGCCCAGAAGGTTGAGCAGTCTGTGCAGTTCTTCGGGCGTCAACCAGCTCTGTCCTCGTGTGTCGACTATCTCGCGGCACAAACGTCTGGCGTCCTGCACGGCCGCATCGGCGAACACGGGGTAACTGCCCTGCGGCAGGCTTCGCCACAGCGCGTAGTTGGCTGCCTTGCCGAGTGCGCGCGCCGCGTGCTCCGGAAATGGATATACCGGAACCACTTCGTCTCCGGCGCGAAGCGGGCCAGCCGGCGCTGTCGCCATCATGCAGAACACGATCGGTTTCTCCACGAAGCCGCGCCGGCGTGCCACTTTAACGCCGTCGGCAATCGCGTCGAGAATTTCACCGGTCTGCCTGCTGTCGATGGAGGTGTAGATCGCCATCACCGCGTCGACATCTTCCGCCGTCAACAGCGCCTCGATGGTTCGCCTGTAGTCGGCGGCACCTGCCGACGCAATGAGGTCAACAGGGTTCGTGAGCGACGCGGCGGTCGGGAGCACGTCGAGGCCTGATGCTGCGCAGGCGTCGGCCGCAAGAATTCCCGGACCACCGGCGTTCGTCACAATCGCCACGCGGCGGCCGGGAGGCAGCGGTTGTCCGTCGAGGCACGCCGCGATATCGAACATCTCGTCTATGGTGTTCGCACGAATGACGCCGGACTGATGAAAGAGCCCATCGACAGCGACATCGCTGGCCGCCAGTCCCGCCGTATGGCTTGCCGCGGCGCGTGTCCCGGCATCGCTGCGGCCGGCTTTGACGACCACGATCGGCTTGGTTCGTGAGACGCGCCGGGCAATCTGGCCGAAGCGGCGTGGATTTCCGAACGATTCCAGATACAAAAGGATGACCGATGTCGCCGGATCGCTTTCCGCGTATTGAAGAAAGTCATTTCCGGACACATCGGCCTTGTTTCCGAGGCTCGCGAACGCCGACAGGCCAATCTGCCGCGTTGCGGCGATGTTCAGGATGGCAAGTCCGAGACCGCCGCTCTGGGAGGCGAGGGCAATGCGGCCGGCAGGCGGCAGGCTCTCGGCGAACGACGCATTCAAATGTCTTCCGACATTGAAGAGACCCATGCAGTTCGGCCCGAGCATACGCATTCCGTACCCGCGAACCTGTTCGACGAGGCGATCCTGCAACGCGCGTCCTTCGTCGCCGCACTCAGCGAAACCAGCCGAAATGACGACAACGGCCTTGATTCCCGCCGCGGCGCAGTCGTCGATCGTCGCGAGTACTGCCGTCCGGGGTACCACAATCACGGCGAGGTCGACGCCAGGCGGCAGCGCTCTGGCCGACGCGTAGCATCGGACACCGTGCAACTCGGAAACGGCCGGGTTCACGGGATATATGGGGCCCGCGAACCTGGCAGCCCGCAGCGCTTCGAACACCCGCCGGCCGAGGTTGTTCTCATCTCGCGACGCGCCGATGACCGCGACGGCGCGCGGCATGAGCATGGGCGCCAGCGATGCGATGGTCGCAAGCCGATCGCGCTCGTCCGACGCACGCGTGTGCGCGTCCGACCTGACGAGCGACAGTCGGACGTCGACGCAACCGCGGTCGTTTGTCGATCGCACCTCGAAACCGGAATCCCTGAAGACATCGAGCATCTCGTAGTTTTCGTCGAGGACGCTTGCGTCGAACGATTGAATCGCATTGGCGGAAGCAATCTCTGCGAGTCGCTCGAGCAGGGCCGTGGCGATCCCTTTGCCGTGAAAACGATCGTCGACCGCAAACGCGACTTCAGCGCTGGCGTCCGAAATGGCGAAGTACGAACCCACGCCGACGATCCGCGCCCCGTCGACGTCCTGCCGGCACACCAGCAGGGTGACGGCGTGTCTGGGGGCAGAGTTGTCGCACAGTTGATCGATCAGATTGGCCGACGCACGCGCTGGCGCGAGAAATCGGAGACGACGAGACTCAGGAGACAATTCGTTGAAGAATTGTTCGATTGCCGCACGATCGGAAGGAGAAGCCAGACGCATCCCTGCCGTCGATCCGTCACGCAGGACCAGGCGGTCGGTGGCGATGGAAGCTGGCGCCACGCTAGCCTCGCTGCCGCGCGACGACCTGCAGAGCGTCCGGAAACACGAACTCGTGCTCTGGATGGCGAACCGTCAGGACGGGACAGGGCGCCGCCCGGACGACCCTTTCGGCCACACTGCCCATGAACAGATGAGCCATTGCACCGCGGCCATGCGTGCCGAGCACGATGAGATCAACTTTGGCGCTGCTGGCGTACACCACGATTTCGTGGGCCGGTGACGTGCCGCTTCGGACGACCGGCAATGCCCTCAGTTCACGGCGGTCGTCGTCGCCAAGGACCGAGTTCAGATGCTGCGTTGCCTCATCGTCCAGTTTGGTTTGCAGGGCAGCGAAGTCGACCCCGACGGCTTCAGGGCCTGAAAACATGAGCGCGCTTTGCGTGACATGAATCACGTGCAGCCGCGAGCCAAACGTGCGGGCCAGCGAGCGTCCATAGGTCAACGCAGTTTCAGAGGCCTGGCCGAAGTCGGTGGCCACGAGGATGTTCTCGAGCTTGATCATAACCACTCCTTCTAGGCTTTCGACGTTACCTCGACACCGGCGGCTTCACGAACGGTGTCAGGTTTGACAAAGTCACGCTCCGGTGTTCTCACAGTCAAAACCGGACAAGGCGCAATCCTCACGACCTTCTCTGCTACCCTGCCCATCAGCAGAGCGCTGATGAAGCCGTGCCCGTGACAGCCCATCACAATCAGATCGATGTTGGCTTTCTTGGCGTACCGGGCGATTTCGTCCGCTGGCGTCCCTGTCAGAATGTCGGTTACCGTCTTCGGCTCTCGCCAGTCGTCCTCTGTGAGACTCGTCAGGATTCGTTTTTCCGCATCGTCAGCCATCTCCGAGAGGACGGTTGCGATGTCGGCTGTATAGCCGTCGAGGGCAGCAAACATCAGCGCGTTGTCGACGACATGCACCACATGCAGGCGGGCGTTGAACGTGCGGGCCAGTGTGCGCCCATAGACCAGCGCCGACTCGGATGCGTCGCTGAAATCGGTCGCGACGAGGATGTTGTTCAGCTTGATCATTGTTTGCCTCCCCCCTCTGTGTTGAGCATGGCGCGTGCCAGCGATCGTGGTGCCGGATACGGGCAATTCAATCGTCGTTCGCCGCTCGCAGGCGGCGTCGCGCGAATGAATCCGCGACACTGGGAAATCTTCCGCAGCGTCCCGCATCACTGGATCCTTTGACCTTCGATTTCCGGCGAAATCTCCTCGAGCTGCCTCGGCACGAGCTATGCGGTTTCTGGTGCCATGGGTATGAACTGGCTGCCGTCTTCGTGGCGGAACTGGGGAGCGACTCCTGGCGAACTGACGGCTGCTCGGCCAGGCGACCGCGCGGTGCGCGATCCGAACTACACGACAACGCTCGCCATCACGCTCGCGGCGCCTCCGGAGAATGTGTGGCCCTGGCTCGTCCAGATCGGGTACCGCCGCGGCGGCCTCTACAGCTATGACTGGCTCGACAGGCTGTTTGGGTTCCTGGACCGGCCGAGCACTGATCGGATTCTCCCCGAGTTCCAACACCTGAAGGCTGGCGACATCATCCCGATCGGGCGCGGCGCAAGATGGCCCGTCATCGCCGTGGAACCGCGGCATGTGCTGGTGATGGGCGGGAAGGAGAATGGCGTGGAGTGGAGTTGGGCGTTCAGCCTTGAGCCGGTTGCCCCGCACCATACGCGACTCATCTCGAGAAACCGAGTCAGGATACCGGACACTATCGGCTCCCGGCTCTTCATGCTGCTTCTCGAACCCGCGGCGTTCCTGATGTCCCGCAGGATGCTGCTTGGCATCAAGCAGCGCGTGGAGTGCCGCCGCCGGACCGTGCGCGCAACAAAGGAGGAGCGAGAGGAGCCGCTTCCGGGGGATGAAATCATCGCGACGCCGCTTGCCTCGCTGACCCACGCAACAACCATTCAGGGCGCAAGAGAAGAAGTCTGGCCCTGGCTGGCGCAAATGGGTGCAGGACGGGCAGGGTGGTACAGCTACGACCGGTTCGATAACGGCGCTCTTCCAAGCGCCGAGCGGATTTACCCGGCGCTGCAGCAGATCGCGCCGGGCACGGTTTTTCCGGCGCTGCCGGGCGCAACTGATGGCTTCGTCCTCATCAAACACGAACCCATGCGGTGGCTTGTGCTTGGGTGGCCAGACAGGGCCGGCCGGCAGATGGTGACCTGGGCGTTCATATTGCGTGAGGCAGGGCCGCACACGACACGGCTGATCACGCGCGCGACTGGTAGTGAGGCGTATCGATTCCGCGGGCTTCCGCCCTGGCTCGGCCTCCCACTCGTACGGTTGGTCCACTTCGTGATGCAGAGAAAGCAGCTCCTCGGAATCGCGAATCGCGTGGAGCGCCTCGGAGGTGCGCGTGCCAACTTCAAGCGAGCTTCTTGACGGCCTTGCGGAGACGGCGACGCGTTGGCAGCCCTTTGCCATTGCCTGGCATCTGGCCATCGGGGCGTTGCTTCTCGCGCTCGTGAGGGGATGGCTTTCACGACGGGTCCTGGGATTCGCCGTCACTCTTTCGTTCATCAGTGTTGCGATCTTCGCCTTGGTGCAGGGCAATGCCTTCAACACGGCAATGTTCGCCGTCATTGCCGTCGCATCCGCCAATGCTGCTCGTCGGCTCGGGAAAGACGCCGCAGTGCGGGCCCTTAATCTGTATGCGTGGATCGGCGTTGGGCTGGTGGCGTTCGGATGGTGTTACCCGCATTTTCTCGAAGGATGGGGTTGGCATCGTTACTTGTATGCGGCTCCGCTAGGGTTGCTTCCGTGTCCGACCCTCTCGATGGCCATCGGCCTCACGCTGATAGCCGGCTTATCGGAGTGCCGCTCGTGGGCGGGCGCGCTGGCCGCGACTGGATCCTTCTATGGCTTCTTCGGTGTCGCGGTGCTGGGAGTGCCAATAGATCTGGCCTTATTGGCTGGCAGTGTCGTTCTCGGCTTTGCAACATTCACTCGATGAACATGCCCTTTCCCTATCGGTTGACCTGGCTGATTGGTGCGCTTTGGATTGTCATGGATCCTATTCAAACCGTGACGTATGTCCTCGGGGCGGCCATCGGCATATGGCTGCTCCTGATCTTCCTGAGATCGGTCGGACGCGCGCGAGCGGAGTCCGACGCTCTGCTCGATCGATTCATGCCGGTGTACGAAGTCGTCGAGCATCATCACATTCGCGTGCACGCCCCGGCATCGATCACTGTGGCCGCAGCCAAGGAGTTGAATTTGAACGATTCCGCCCTCGTGCGGGCGATCTTCAGGGCGCGGGAGATCGTTCTCCGCACGAAACCCGGCGGGAAATTGCATTCGCGCGGGATTATTGCCGAGACACGCGCGCTTGGTTGGGGAGTGCTCGCAGAGGTTCCCGATCGGGAAATCGTCATGGGGGCAGTGACGCAGCCGTGGATGGGTAACGTGAGGTTCCGTTCAGTGCCCCCGGAAGCCTTCGCCGCTTTCAACGAGCCCGCCTACGCCAAGATCGTATGGACGCTGCGGGCCGATCCATGCGGCGTTTCCGACTCGGACTTCATCACAGAGACCCGCGTGACGACCACCGATGCCTTCGCGCGCGCGAAGTTCCGCCGGTACTGGACGTACGTGTCGCCCGGCATCGTGCTGATCCGAATAATGTCAATACGGCTTGTGAAGCGGGAAGCCGAACGTCGCTACCGTGCCACAGGCAACACGACGGTGAAAATGGTCCCACCGGCGGGCGAAGCGTCGATGTGAATGCTCCCGCCATGCGCTTCGACGACTCGCCGGGCAATCGGCAGACCCAACCCGGTGCCCCGGTGCTTGGTGGTGAAGAACGCATCGAAGACTTTTTCCTGCACGTCCGGAGGCATCCCTGGCCCGCGGTCGACGATCGCGACGCGGCACTGATCATCTTCTTCGGTCACCACCACCTCGATGCGGCCTTCGCCCTCCATCGCCTGGGCTGCATTCATCAGGATGTTCTGAAAGACGACCCGCAGCATCTCGCGATCGCCGCTGACATGACCTGTTCCGGTCACGCCAATCTGAATCGCCGACATGTCGGAATCCCGCTCGAGAAGCAAGGCAGTGTCCTTCACCACTTCGTCCAGCGAAACAGGTTCATGCCTGAGCGCCCGGGGCTTGGCGAACATCAGCATGTCCTGAACGATGCGATTCAGCGCGTCGAGGCGCGTGATGATGTCGAGCAGGATTGCCCGGTCGCGCTGCTCCTCCGGCATGCGCGAGGTGATGACCTGCAGTGCACCACGGATACCGGCAATCGGATTCTTCACTTCGTGCGCGACGACTGCCGCCATTTCTCCGAGCTTCGCCAGCGCCTTCTGCTCGGCAAGACGTTGTTCCAGGATCACGCGATCGCTCAAGTCGTGAAGAATCCCCGTGAAGCTGCGTCCCTCGCTCGTCTTCATCTCGCCAACCGACAAGTGCAGCGGAAATGTCGTCCCGTCTTTCCGGCGGCCCGTGACCTCCCGTCCGATACCGATGATGCTCTGCTGTCCCGTTGCCAGGTAACGATGGATGTAGCCGTCGTGCCGTTCGTGATCCGGACTCGGCATCAGCATGTTCACGTTGCGGCCGATCACTTCCGACAGCTTGTAGCCAAACAGTCGTTCGGCCGAGCGGTTGAACTCCTGTATCATCCCGTGCTCATCGATGACGATGATGCCGTCTACGGCCGACTCGACGATGGAGCGCAGGTGTTCTTCGCTCTTGCGCAGCGCCGTCTCGATCTCCTTCCGCCTGCTGAGGTCGTGCAGGATGCCAGTGAATGCCGGCTTGCCGTCTATCGTCATGCGCCCGATGGAGAGGTGCAGCGGAAACGTCGTGCCGTCTTTGCGACGCCCAGTGACTTCGCGTCCGATTCCAATGATCTTTTGATGGCCCGTTGCGAGATAGTCGGCAAGATAGCGATCGTGCTGCTCGTGATCGGGGCTGGGCATCAGCATGTTGACGTTGCGGCCAAGAATGTCGTCCGCGCGATAGCCGAAAAGCCGCTCGGCGGCTGGGTTGAATGACTGTACGAGCCCCTCGGAATCGATGACGATAATGCCTTCGACGGCGGACTCGACGAGTGACCGGAGAAACTCCTGGGTACGTGGCATCTGGCCTGAAACTTGAAATAGAGGCTGATAGAGATGCCGATGTTAGCGTATCTACCCACAATTCAAGGAAATCGGGCGGTCCCTGGGGCCGAAACGGGGAATATTTCAGTTATGGCGAAAAATTCCGCACAGTCGGTGCTTGTGGTGGATGATGAAGCCCTCATCCGGTGGTCGCTGAGCGAGGCCCTGAGTGATCGGGGATACATTGTCAGCGAGGCCGGAAGCGGGAAGGCCGCGGTCGACGTCATTAGCCAGGCTGCCGAGCCGTTCGATATCGTGCTCCTCGACTATCGGCTGCCGGATTCGGCCGATCTGAGACTATTGGCAAGGATCCGGGAACTGTCGTCGAGCAGTCAAGTGATCCTGGTCACGGCTCACAACAGTCCGGAACTGGCGCAGGGCGCCGCGGCGCTCGGCGCGTTTTGCGTGATCAGCAAGCCGTTCGAAGTCGAGAGTCTTGCCGCGCTGGTTGGCGAGGCCTGCGACGCAAAGCGTCGGACAACCTAGCTCGAGAGCAGACATGCCCAAACCAACAATCCTCGTCGTGGACGACGAGCAACTCATCCGCTGGTCGCTGAGCGATCGGTTGACACAGGAAGGCTACCGTGTTCTTGAAGCACAGAACGCGGCTGAGGCGCTCGATCGGCATCGCGAAGGCGTGGATCTGGTGCTGTTGGACTACCGGCTACCCGATTCCGACGGCCTTACGGTTCTGAGGAAGATAAAAGAGGCGAATCCGGACACGCTCGTCATTCTGCTGACGGCGCTGTCGAACGTCGAGTTAGCCGTCGAAGCGATGAAGGCCGGCGCGTATCACTATGCGAACAAGCCCTTCAACCTCGACGAGATCACGTTGCTCGTCGAGAAAGCCCTGGAAACGACGCGGCTACGGCGCGAAGTGCGGGCGCTTCGCGCCAGCCAGGCCCAACCGTACAGCTTCGATCGCATCGTGGGAGAGAGCAATGCCATCGCGCATTTGAAAGTGCTGCTCCAGAAGATTGCCGCGAGTCCCGCGTCGACCGTACTCCTGACTGGTGAAAGCGGAACAGGCAAGGATCTCGCAGCCAAGGTTCTGCACTACGCCAGCGATCGCGGGTCTCGCCCGTTCATGAACATCACGTGCTCGGCGCTGCCCGAAACGCTGCTCGAGAGCGAGCTGTTCGGTCACGAGCGGGGGGCGTTCACCGATGCGCGGCAGCAGAAGCGGGGACTATTCGAGATGGCCGACGGCGGCACCGTGTTTCTCGACGAGATCGGGGAAATGGTCCCTGGCCTTCAGGCGAAGCTCCTGCGGTTTCTCGAAGAGAAGACCTTCAAACGCGTCGGCGGCTCAACCGACATCCGGGTTGATGTGCGCGTCGTGGCGGCGACCAACCGTAACCTTGAAGAGGAAGTGAAGCACGGCCGGTTCCGCGAAGACCTCTACTATCGCCTGAATGTGCTGCCGATTGCCCTGCCGCCTCTCCGCGCGCGGGCGGAAGACATTCCAAGTCTCGTCAATTATTTCATCGACGGCTTCAACACGGAATTCCGGAAGAAGGTGCGGCGGGTTGCGCCCGAGACGATGAAGCGCCTGCAGGCGTATGGCTGGCCGGGAAATATCCGCGAGCTGCGCAATGCCATCGAGCGCGCGATGCTGCTTGCCGAAGGGGAAGAGTTAACGGACGCCGATTTTCCTCTGGGCGGCGGAGCAGGCGCACGGCTGACAGAAGGCGTGCAGCTGCCGGCGCATGGCATCGACCTCGAGCAGCTCGAACGCTCGCTTGTTATCCAGGCGCTCGAACGGAGCGGCTGGAACCAGACGCGGGCGGCGACACTCCTGGGCGTGAATCGTGATCAGATCCGCTATCGAATCGAGAAGTTCAAACTCGAGCGCGCAGCGCAGTAAAAGGGGTCGG
>JAMQPK010000197.1 GCA_023717525.1 Vicinamibacterales bacterium
ATACAGCTGCCAGTTTTCCTGCTCGTTGGGACTTTCCATGTAGGCCGTGCCGCTGCCGCCCTGCCCTGGACGGAAATTCGTCGTCGAGCGATAGGTGATGCCGCAACCTTCCTGCGCGATCAGATAGAAGTATTTCGTGTCCGGGCTGTAAGCCGGCGACGGCCAGTTGGTTGCACCGGCTGTTGATGGACACGTATTGCTGCCTTGCACGGTTGGTTCGTGTCCCGGCACCAGGATCGGCCGGCCTTCCGGGCTGAATCCACTCAGCCAGTCGACCTTGCTCACGAACTTGGTTCCCTGCAGGAACTTGCCATTCACGCGATCGAGAATGTAGTAGATGCCGTTGCGGTTGGCCTGCAACAGCAGCTTCCGTGGCTGCCCCTGCCATTGGGCATCGAGAAGCACCGGCATCTCGAGCGAGTCCCAGTCGTGCACGTCGTGCGGCGTATTCTGAAAGTGCCACTTCATCTTCCCGGTATCGAGATCGAGCGCGACGATGCAATCGGAATAGAGGTTGTCGCCTTCGCGGTTATCTCCAACGAAGTCGGGCGAAGGCTGCCCAGTACCCCAGTAAATAAGGTTGAGCGTCGGATCGTAGCTGCCGCTGACCCAGATGGGCGAGCCGCCGTTCTGCCACGAATCACCCATCCATGTTTCGTGTCCAGGCTCGCCTGGCCCGGGGATCGCGTTCCAGCGCCACGCGGGTTTTCCTGTTTCGGCGTCGAACGCCTCGATGAAGCCGCCACCCTGGCCGCTGCCGCTCATGATCACTTTGCCCTTGGCGACGAACGGCGCCGGTCCCTGAAAGCGCTTGCCCTGCTGGCTCGGCTTCGCTTCCCAGAGTAAGTTGCCGGTGCGCGAATCGAGCGCGATCAACACCGAGTCGGCGCCGACTGCATAGACCTTGTTCTGATAGATGCCGACGCCACGCTGCCATCCCACGTTCGCGGGTTGACGGTAGTACTCCCAGATCAATCGCCCAGTACCCGCATCGAGTGCATGCACGCGGTTGTATTGCGCGACATACATGACGCCGTTGTAGACCACGGGCGTGGCTTCGAGATCCTTCGCGCCGTTCACGTGGAAGACCCACTTGGCCTGCAGCGTGCCGACGTTACTGGTGTTGATCTGCTTCAGCTGAGAATGCCGCTGCGAATCGTACGAACCGGAGTAGAGAAGAAAATTCGCGGGATCGGGCTTCAGGAGATCCTGATCGGTGACCTGCGCAAAGCAGATGCCCGCGCCGAGAACGAACAAGACGAGGGCCAGCGCATTCCGAGACCTGGCGGGTCGCAAGAAAGTCATCCACTGCCTCCAAAGTTTCCACAAACGACGGGCGAGAGCGCGACAATCAGCGCGAGTAGACGACGAAGAATTTGTCGGTATAGAGATCGATCTCCTCTACCGGTTTCAAACCGGCAGCGGCCATCCAGCTGTCGGTCTGCTCTTTCGTAATCCGGAGCTCGGGCTGATTGAGGTGACCGCCCAGGTTTGGCCGAAAATCGATCACGGCGATCTTGCCCGTCGGTTTCAGATACCCTGCGAGGTTCTTCAGATAGGTCTGGCGATCCTCGATGTGATGCAGCACATCGTTGATCAACGCCAGATCGATGTTGCGCGAGGGCAAGGACGGATCCGTGAACTTACCGAGCACCGTGCGTACGTTGGTCACCTTCAGATCGCTCGCCCGCTTCGCGATGTGATCGAGCAACCCCTGCTCGACGTCCACGGCGTAGACGGTCCCCTTCGGCGTCACGGCGCTGGCCAGCGCGCCTTCGAACAGGCCCGTCCCGGCGCCGATGTCGGCGACGGTCTGGCCCGCGGTCAGTCGAAGCTTCGCGACGGCTTCGTCAATCCTGAGGCCGGCGACGCGTTCAGGTGTGTCGAGGGTCTTGACCCACTCCTCTGCGCTTCGCGATCCGAGTTGTAGCGCCGAGGGGCGGGCCACACACAGCGCGACGACGAGTGCGATGAGGAGGTGTTTCAGCATTCTCGCTAGTCGTTGGTCGTTAGTCATTGGTCGTTAGTCCCAGTCATTGGTCATTGGTCCCAGTCACTAGTCGTTGGTCCCGGTCGTTAGTTGTTGGTCGTAGTTGTGAGTCCCAGTCACGAATCGTCGGTCTGCGACCAACGACCAACGACTAAGACCAATGACCAACGACTGGGACCAACGACCAACGCCTAATGACTAACGACTACTGTAGCTTCCCCAGAAGTGTCTTCGTCTTCTCCAGCCGCTGCGTCCGCTCATTGGCAAAGCGCGAGATGCCTGCCTGAATCGACTTCTGATCCAGATGCGCCTCGGCAATGACGTCTGGCTCGAGACCGCCTGTCAGCCACTGGTTGTCCCAGTCGGATGTCATCGAGTAGTCGTCGGTCAGCGGCCCCACGTTGCGCAGCGGCCACATACGGCGCGTGCCGCTCATGACGAACATGAGGTCGTGCACCGCCTCCGGCGGCAACACA
>JAMQPK010000208.1 GCA_023717525.1 Vicinamibacterales bacterium
TTGGCGAGACCAGTCCTAATGTTCCTTAAAGCGGACTTCGGTGTAGCGCGGTTGTCAGCGACTGGATACCGCAATTTTCTGCTTGGTGAGTGATTGCAGGAGTTCAGGCAGGCGTTTCTCTTCCCGTTCGCGTACCGAAGCCTTCTCGCGTATCAACTCCGCGACTTGCTCGGCTGGCGACATTGCTTCCTCGCCGAGGAGACGACGTTGAACGGCCAGGAGGGCATCGGCTTCCTTCTGCTCGTTGAAGCCCGTGTAGGCGGCTGGAAGTATCCAGGGCCGGTCCGCGCGGGACGCTTTTGCCTGCACTGCTTCGAAATTCTGGACGATGAATGCCCTGGCGAGTCCAGGATGTCCGCTGTTGTAGCCCACATTGCGCATGTAATAGCTCGCAGACCCAGGCGGCCACTCGTCGGACAATCCGAGCTCCAGGATTCGCTGCACAAGCTTCGGGTCGCGCACCACAATCATCGCTCCGCCGTAGAGGTAGATGTCCTCCTGATTGCCGGCGTCCTTGAGCAAGCGACGCAGCTTTTCAAAAGTCTCGGGGTCTGCCGTGCGGGCCGCCGCGCGCACGACCCCCTGCCGGATCGAAGGCTCGACCGGCACGGAGGGCGTTGCCGTGTAAGCAGCGAACATCGCTTTGGCTCGTGCCGTCGTGTCTTCATCGTCGAACCGGCCGAGCGTGTCGATCAGGGCATTGCGAATGCGAAGGGTTCCCGCATCCTCGTCGGGCTGCGGCTGCCATCCCAAACGGACCATGACCGGTCGCAGCAGCGATCTGCCATAGGCGCGGACAGATCCCTGCACCGGGGACCCGGCGAATACGTCGTCAAGGTATCCGAGATTTTCAATGACCTGCTGCCAGACAGCGCCTTCGCGCTCGCCGCGCATCGCGTCCAGCAGCCGGAAATACTCGGCGAACTCGATTCGTCCAGAACGAGCCAACGCCATGGTATCCGCCACGAGGCCGATGCGTTCCGTCGCCGGCAGGTCTGCGTAAGCAGCACGCAGGCGAGCCATGTTGGCGGGGTCGTATTGCACCCGGTAGTAGCCGGTATCACCACCGTTAGCCACTACCGGCACGCAGCCTGGAAAGTCGATGATCTGTGGCGCCTGCCCAAGAATGAGTCGTTTCGTGCTCTCGCCGGCGTGAACGACGACAGGGACCTGCCACATCGCGACCAGTTCCTTCGTGCGCGTCGACGTGAAGCGTTCCTGCGACAGGTCAACCCGCGTGCGGCCGTCCTTGCAGTCAGTGGAAACCTTCAGCAGAGGGAAGCCACGCTGTCGGATCCAGCCGCCGATGACAGGGCTGAGGTCGGTGCCGGCGGCCTGCGAGAGGTGGTACCAGAGGTCGTCCGCCGTCGCATTGGAGTACTGGTGAGCGACCATGTATCTACGCAGGCCATCTCGGAAGACAGCTTCGCCCAGCTGTGCTTCGAACATCCCGAGTACCGCGCCGCCCTTGTCGTAGGTGATCTCGTCGAAGACCTCGAAGATGCCCGACTCGTGCGCCGGCGGATCGGCCACCGCTCGCGTCGCCTTTCCGGCGTCGAGCGCGAGGGCCTCTTCGCGGGAAAGCCGCTCGCGCACCCGGCTGCTCCACTTCGGGTGGAAATGCGCCTGGGTCTTGTTCTGCATCCACGTGGCGAACGCCTCGTTGAGCCAGATGTCGTCCCACCAAGCCGCCGTGACGAGGTCGCCGAACCACTGGTGTGCAATTTCGTGGGCGGCAATGGCGAAGATCAGCTGCTGCTGCCGGGGCGGTGATCGCTTGGGGTCGTACAGCAGCAAGTTCTCGTTGTAGGAGATCGCGCCCCAGTCTTCCATCGCGCCCCCGCGCACGCCAGGAATGGCCAGCTGGTCGAGCTTGGGCAGCATGTAGGGGACGCCGAAGTAGTCCCGGTAGTAGCCCAGTAGCTGCTTGGTAACCTCCATCGCGTAGCGCGCTTCCTGAGCGCGCCCCGGTGCGGTCAGGATGCGCAGCGCGATCCCGTCGAAGCTGTCGGTCAGAGCGTCGAATTCCCCCACCGCCAAAGCCACGAGATATGTCGGCATCGAAGGCGAGCGGGCGAACACGGTCTCGCGCCGGCCGTCCGCGAGGACAGCCTGGCTGACGGCCGGCATGTTGGACACCGACTCGAAGTTGGCCGGCGCCGCAATGACGATGTCAAAAGTCGCACGAAAGGCGGGTTCGTCGAATGAAGGGAAGACAGCCCTGGCGTGGGTGGGCTCGAGCTGGGTGGCAAGCATCCGGCGCGGCGTGTCGCGACCCGCAGTGCGGTACTCGACGAGATACAGCCCCTGTCCGCGCGTTTCGACCTTGCCGCGATAGTCGATGCCGAGGCGCCAACGGCCCGGCGTCAAAGGTTCGGCCGACTTCCAACTGATGCGCCATTGACTGGCTTTGTTGTCCGGCGCGACCACGACGTCGC
>JAMQPK010000240.1 GCA_023717525.1 Vicinamibacterales bacterium
GGCGACCCCGACGACCAGCGCCGCAGACGCCAGCCCCGCGGAGCGAAGGAGCGCGCGGGGCGTCCGCGCTTCTCCCGCCTCGTTGAGCGCCTGCTGCAGATGCGCGACCACCTGACCGGAGACACCCTGAATGGTTTCCCCTGACAAACTGTCGATATCGGCGAGCGTCAGCGCCAGGACAGCCCTCGGTCCCACACTGATGAAAGCCCCTCCATCAAACGGCTGAGATGAAACGGGCCCCGTGATCTGCTGGGAGACGAGTTCGTCGAGTGCCCGCTGGGCGCCCTGTCCGCGTTCCGTCGGCGTCCGCCCAAGAACGTTCGCCTTCAGAACGATAATGGGGCGGTTGAAATACGTGAAGGCGTATGTGTCGCTGGTCGGTGTGGCGTTGACGACCGTCGCGAGGGACGGCGGCGTGAGCGGCGGGGTCACGGGCGCCGTCTGAGGTTGAGCGGCGGCCACAGCGCCGCTCAGGAGCACGAGACACAGCACGAGGCCGTTCCGCATGCGGTGGAGTTTACCCGCTAATAGATCTCGCGCACGAATTTGCGCCGCGCCAGCGTCGCTTCATCGTTGTACGCGTGCTTTCGCGAGCGGTCCGGCAGCTTCACCTTCGGACGCTTGATCTTCTGGTGCGGAATCGCCTTCAGCAGGTGGGCGATACAGTTGAGGCGCGCGCGGCGCTTGTCGTCGGAGCGCACGATGTACCAAGGTGCTTCGCGCGTGTCGGTGGCCTTGAACATGACGTCGCGTGCCAGCGAGTATTCGTACCACTTGGCGCGCGAAGGCAGGTCCATCGGGCTGAGCTTCCACTGACGCAGAGGATCGTCCATTCGGGCTCTGAATCGCCGCTCTTGTTCCTTGTTTCCGACCTCGAGCCAGAACTTGATGAGCAGGATACCGCTCGTGACCATCTGCTTCTCGACATACGGCGTCAGCTTGAGGAACCGCTCGTACTGGTCGTCGGAGCAGAATCCCATGACGCGTTCCACCCCGGCCCGGTTGTACCAGCTCCGATCGAAGATGACGATCTCGCCGGCGGCGGGAAAGTGCTGCATGTACCTCTGCATGTACATCTGTGATTTCTCGCGGTCCGACGGCGCGGGCAGCGCGATGAGGCGGAAGATGCGCGGGCTTGTGCGCTCCGTGATCGCCTTGATGGTGCCGCCTTTCCCCGCCGCGTCGCGGCCTTCGAAGACGATGACGACGCGCAACCCTCGCTCTTTCACCCAGTCCTGCAGCACACACAGCTTTCCCTGCAGGCGCGTCAGCTCTTTCTCGAACTTCTTCCGCTTCATCCGCTTCGGCGTCTCCATCGGCTCCGTCCTCTTCATTGTTACTGGGGCTGCCAACCGCCTCCGAGTGTCCGATACAGCTCCGCGCGGGCGCGCAACTCGGCCCCGCGTGTCTGCGCCAGCAGCAACTGCTGCTCGAACAGATCCTGGTCGGCAGTCAGGATCTCGATATAGCTGGCGAGCCCCGAGTCGTACCGCTCACGCGACAACTCGGAGGCGTCCTGCAAGACAGCGACTCCTATCTCGCGCGCTCCGCGCTGTTCGGCCAGTTTCTGGATCTTTACCAGTGAGTTGGCAACCTCTCGGTAGCTGTTGAGCGCTGCCTTCTGGTACTGGGCGAGCGCGGCATCGAATCGCGCCTGCGCCACCTCGAGATTCCGTCGAATCCGGCCGGCCTGGAAGATGGGCTGAAACAGGCCCGGGCTCAGCGACCAGACGCCACCCGTTCCGCCAAGAAACGTCGTGAGGTCGCCGCTGATACCGCCGAGAAAACCGGTCAGGCTGATGGTCGGGTAGAACAGCGACTTCGCCACGCCGATGTCGGCATTCGCCGCCACGAGCACCTGCTCCGCCGCGACGACATCGGGCCGGCGCTCCAGGAGCGAAGTAGGAAGGCCGGGCGGAATCGGCGGCGGCAGGCGTTCAGCGAGCGTCAGCCGCTCGCGTATGATCGGTCCAGGCGGCCGAGCCAGCAGCAGCGAGATCGCATTCTCCATCACCGCGATTTGGGTCTCGATTTCAGGGATTGTTGCTGCCGTCCGCGCGCGATTGGCCTGGATCCGATCGAGCTCGAGGCGATTCGCGACGCCACCGTTCAGACGGTTCTGAAAATATGCGACGGTCTCGTCATTCAGCCGCAGCGTCTCACGGGCAATCCCGAGTTGCAGGTCGAGCTCGCGCATCATGAAATAGTTCGACGCCACATCGCCGACGAGCGTCACGAGTACGCCCCGCCGGCCCTGCTCGGTTGCCAGCGCCAGCGCCAGGGCCGACTCCTGCCCGCGCCGGAGTCGACCGAACAGATCGATTTCCCACGACAGGTGGAACCCGTAGACTCCGCTCTGGCGCGTCGTGTCGTTGTCTTCCACCGTCGTCGATGCCCCCCGTGCGCCGTACGCGGCCGTGCCGTTCACCTCGGGGTAGAGGTACGACTTGGCGATCCCGGCTCGGGCGCGTGCTTCCTCGACGCGCGCTACTGCCGCGCGCAGATCGAGGTTGTTGGCGATCGCGTCTCGGATGAGCCCCTGGAGGGTCGGATCTTCGAATACCTGAAACCAGGGGAAATCGGCCAGCGATTGCGCCTGCGTGGTCCCGTCAACGAACCGGTATTGAGGCGGAGCCGGCAGCTGCGGACGAACGTAGTCGGGGCCGACGGTGCATCCAGTTAGGAGGAGCGCACTCGATGCAGCCGCGGCGAAGAGGGCAGAGCGGGCGATGCGAGTCGGCATCTCAGTGCCCCCCCTGCCCATGTTCTGTGGCCAGTTTCTGTGGAGGCGCCGTCGTCTTCGACACAGGCGCTGGCTGGGTGCCGCCGATCACCTTCTGAACCGCGACAAAGAGCATCGGAATCAGCAAGACGCCAAGAATCGTCGCGACGAGCATGCCGGAGAAGACGACCATGCCCATCACCTTGCGTGACTCGGCGCCTGCGCCCGTCGCGGTCAACAAGGGAACGACGCCGAGGATGAACGCAAAGGCCGTCATCAGAATTGGCCGGAAACGAAGTTTCGCCGCCAGCAGCGCTGATTCCACCAGGGGCTTGCCCTGATCGACTTCCACTTTCGCGAACTCGACGATCAGAATCGCGTTCTTTGCGGCGAGACCGATCAGCATGATCAAGCCGATTTGCGCGAAGACGTTGTTCACGTAGCTCGGTCCGAGATAGACGCGAGCGAGCCAAAGTCCGAGGTACGCCCCGAAGGCCGCGAACGGCGTTCCCAAAAGGACACTGAACGGCAGACCCCAGCTCTCGTACTGCGCCGCGAGAATGAGAAATACGAGAAAGACCGCGAGCATGAAGACGCCTGCGACGCCCGGTGCCGCGCGTTCCTGGTAGGACATGTCGGCCCAGGCGAAGCTCATGTCGGGCGGCAACACTTCGCGCGCCGTCGCCTCGAGCGCATCAAGCGTCTGCGTGGATGAAAAACCCGGAGCGGGAACACCCGTGAGCTCTGCCGATCGGAACAGGTTGAAACGATTTGTGAACTCGGGTCCGGAGCCGGGCCCCGTGGTGATCAGCGTGTCGAGCGGCACCATGCCGTTCCCCTTGTTCCTCACGAAGAACAGCCCGAGCTGTTTCGGATCCTGCCGGAACTCGGGCTCGGCCTGGACGTACACCTTGTACACGCGGCCGAATCGGTTGAAATCGTTCACGTAGGAACTGCCGAGCAGCGCACCAAGCGTGGTGTTCACGTCGTTCAGCTGCACGCCGGACTTCAGAACCTTGCTGCGATCGATGTCGGCGTAGATCTGCGGGACGGTCGCGCGATACAGCGTGTTGATCCTGCCAACCTCGGGCCGCTTGCGCGCGGCCTCCATGAAGCGCCGCGTCTGTTCCGCCAGATAGTCCGGGGAACCGCCGCTGCGATCCTGAAGCTGCATCGTAAAGCCGGCTCCAGTGCCGAGGCCCGGAATCGACGGTGGTCCAAATGCAATCACGGCTCCTTCGGGAATCTGCTGCGCGAATGCCGCATTCAATGCGGCCACGACACCGTTCGCATGAGCCTCTTCCGTCGTACGCTCCTCCCAGGGCTTGAGCTGCACGAAGAAGAAGCCCATGTTCGAGGAGTAGGCGGAGGTGAGCAGCGAGTACCCGCTGATGGTGTTGAAGCCCTCGATGGCCTCGTTCTTCGCGAGGATGGCCTCGGCCTTCTTCATCACGGAATCGGTGCGCTCGAGGGACGCCGCATCGGGCAGCTGCGCGTTCACCATGATGTAACCCTGGTCTTCCTCCGGCACGAAGCCGCCAGGAATGGCCCTGACCAGCACGACGATCACGTAGATCAACACGCCGATGAACGCCATGCTCCGGAACATCTTTCTGATCAGGATGGCGGAGAAGCTGACGTACGCGTCGGTCGTAATGCCGAAGACCTTGTTGAACCCGTTGTAGAAAGGTGTCAGAAAGCTCTTTTTGCCGGTCGCCGGTTTCAGCAGCATCGCGGCGAGGGCCGGGCTGAGGGTCAACGCGTTGATGACCGACAGCAGCACGGACAAGGCGATCGTGATCGCGAACTGCTGATACAGCCGCCCGGTGATGCCGCCCATGAAGCCGACGGGCACGAATACCGCGCTCAGGATCAGCCCGATGGCGATGACGGGACCGGACACCTCTTCCATCGCCTTGATCGTCGCTTCCTTCGGCGCCATCCCGTGCTCGATGTGATGCATCACCGCTTCGACGACGACAATCGCATCGTCCACGACGATGCCGATCGCGAGCACGAGACCGAGCAGCGAGAGGACGTTGATCGAGAATCCGAGAAGCGGGAAGAACATGAACGCGCCGAGGAGCGAGACGGGCACCGTCATCAACGGAATCAGCGTCGCGCGCCAGTTCTGGAGAAAGATGAAGACCACGATGATCACGAGCCCGACGGCTTCGAAGAGCGTGTGCTCGATTTCGACGATGCCCTCCGACACCGGCAGTGTCGTGTCGAGCGAGACCAGGTACTCCATGTCGCGCGGGAAGCGTTTCGACAGCTCGGCCATCTCGGCCTTGATTCGGCTCGCGACGTCGAGTGCGTTGGTGCCGGGAATCTGAAACACGGCGATGACCGCGGCCGGCGTGCTGTCGTGGCGCCCGACGGCGTTGTACAGCATCGTGCCCAGCTCGATTCGGGCGACGTCCTTCAGCCGGATCTCCGACCCGTTCGGGTTGGTACGAATGATGATGTTGCCGAATTCCTCTTCGTTCAGCAGGCGGCCCTGGGTGCGGACCGTGTAGGTGTACTCGGTGCCCTTCGCCGCCGGCGGCCCGCCGATCTGGCCGGCAGGTGTCAGCTGATTCTGCTGAGAGATGGCATTCGTGATATCCGGAATCGTCACCCCGAGGCGCCCGATGACGTCCGGCCGCAACCACACACGCATGGCGTAGTCGCTGCCGCCAAATAGATTGATCTGTCCCACGCCGGGGATGCGCGCGATGGCATCGTTGACGTTGATGGTCGTGTAGTTCGACAGAAAGCTGCTGTCGTAGGTGCCTTTCGGCGACTTGATGGAGATGACGAGCAGGGGAAACGCCAGCGCCTTCTTCACGGTCACGCCGTAGTTCTTGACCGACTGTGGCATCTGGGGCATGGCCTGTGACACGCGGTTCTGCGTGAGCACGTTGTCCATGTCCAGATCCGATCCGACCTCGAACGACACTTTGAGTGTCAGCGTCCCGTCGTTGGCGTTGGTCGACTTCAGGTAGATGCCTTTTTCAACGCCGTTGATCTGCTGCTCGAGAGGTGTGGCGACCGACGCCTCGACGTCGGTGGCGCTGGCGCCGATGAACGTCGTCGTGACCTGGACCATCGGCGGCACGATTTCGGGATACTGCGCGATGGGCAGTCCTTGCATCGCGACGAGGCCGAGCATCACGATGATGATCGACAGCACGATCGCGACGATGGGGCGGTTGACGAAGAATGTAGCCATCGCTACTTCGCCTCGCCGGAGGGAGCGGCCGGCGCTGGCTTGGCCACGACCGTCATGCCGTCTTGAATCCGTTGCAGGCCTTCGACCACGACGCGCTCGCCTTGTTTAACTCCCTCTTCGATCACCCAGAGCGAACCGACGCGCAGCCCGACCTTCACCGTGCGAAACCCCACCTTGTTGCTCGCGTCCACCACCGCCACGCTATGGATGCTCTGCAGTTCCTGAACGGCCCGCTGCGGAACAAGCAGCGCACCAGTCTTGGTTTCGAGCAGCAGCCGTGTTCGGCCGTACTGGCCTGGCCGCAGCAGCATTTCGGGATTGGGAAACTCGAGTTCCAGGCCTAATGTGCCGGTCGTCGGGTCGACAGCGCGATCCACCAGGTTCACGCGACCAGTGTGTTGATACATGCTGCCGTCGGCCAGCGTGAGCTGGATGTCGGCCGCTCTCGGGGCGTCGCCCGTTCGTCCGGTCTGACGTCTCGAATAACGCAGGTAATCGGCTTCGGTGACCGCTACCCGGAAGAGGACCGGGTTCAGCTGCGAGATCGTCGTCATCAGCGTGCTCTGACCGCGGCCGACGAGATTGCCTGGCTTCACTTCCGTAATGCCGGCTAACCCATCGATCGGCGACGTGACGCGCGTGTAGGACAGGTCGAGCGTCGCCTTCTCCACGGCCGCCCTTCCGGCCTCGACTTGCGCTCGGGACGAGTCTTCCTCGGCACGCGCGTTGTCCAGTTCCTGCTGGCTCACCGCCTGTTTGGCCACCAGCGGCGTGTAACGCTTAACATCGTTCGCGGCCTTTTGGAGCCTCGCCTCGGCAGCGGCCTGGTCGGCCTTGGCACCGGCCAAAATCGCCTCGAGCGGCTTCCGCTCGATCTCGTACAGCAGGTCACCCCTTCGCACGAGCGAGCCTTCGCGGAAGTTCACCTTCTCGAGGTAGCCCTCCACCCGCGCGCGAATTTCCACGTCCTGGAATCCTTCGGTCTGTCCGACGACTTCCAGGTAGACGGGGACGTCTTGCTGGACCACATCGGCGACATACACCTCCGTCGGAGGAGCAGCTGGCGGCGCCGGCTTCTCGCACCCCGCGCTCAGCCCCGCTGTCATCACCAGCGCGACAAGCACCATCCTGCCTGCGTCGACTCGCATGTTTGAATCCTCTTCTCTATCCATGACTGCCGGTGCTCCCAAGCTTGAGACGGAGATATTCAGGGAGCGCGATGAGGTGGGCGCCGCGCTGTTCCAGCCGCTGCAACGTGTCCACGCCGACGGCGTCAGCCGAGATCAGCTCGTCGAGTTCGAGGAGCGCTGGACCGCCAGCCTTGGCGCACGCTTCGAGGAGGTCCGGCACCTGCGCCTCAGTGAGGCGTCCGACAACGCGCACGACGACCCGTCCCTTCTCACTTCGAACTTCGATCCGGCACACCACGGGGTGCGACAGGCAAAAGACGATCCGTCCACTTCACAGCGCATTCTATCCGAGGTCAAAGCTGTACTCACGACCGGCTGTGAGTCAAGACCTTAGATCTGCGCGTTCCCTACGCAGAGCGGCGTTTGACGGAACGGAGGTCGGATACCTGCGGTGGGCGTTGAATGCCGAGCTTCTTCATACGGAACCGAAGCGTGTTGGGATGCAGCCCCAGCGCTTCGGCGGCGTTCCCGGGGCCGTTGATGCGCCAGCGGGCTCTTCGCAGGGCGTCTTCGATATGGCTTCGCTCGACTGTCTCGAGCGTTGCGCCCGTAGCCTCATGCGCGGGGATCGGCCGGGAAAACCGCTGCGCCTCGTCGAGCACGAGCGTGGAGCCGGTGGAATGAATCATCGCCCGCTCGATCACGTTGGCGAGCTCTCGCACGTTGCCGGGCCACGAGTGCTGGGCCAGAGCGGCGAACACGGACTGGGGGACATTCGTGAACTTGCGATTCAGTCCCCGCTGACGACGGTTGATGAAGTACCAGACCAGGCGCGGAAGGTCCTCAAGGCGGTCGCGCAGGGGAGGCAGCGTGATGGGATAGACGTTCAGCCGATAGTAGAGGTCGGCTCGGAACCGGCCCTCCGTGACCGCGAGGTCGAGGTCGTGGTTCGTGGCCGCGACGACGCGCACATCGACCTTGCGCATCTGCGAGGATCCGACCCGCTCGAACTCGCCTTCCTGTAACACCCGGAGAAGCTTGGCCTGAACCTCGGCCGGCAGGTCGCCGATTTCATCGAGAAACAGGGTGCCGCGGTGCGCCACCTCGAAGCGGCCCTGACGAGTCGAGACGGCGCCTGTAAACGCGCCACGCTCGTGACCGAACAGCTCGGACTCGATGAGTGTCGATGGAAGGGCCGCACAGTTGACCGACACGAACGGCCGATTGCGCCGCGCGCTGCAGCTGTGGACAGCCCGCGCAAACAGCTCCTTGCCGGTGCCGGTTTCGCCGACGAGCACAACCGACGCATCGGTTGGCGCGACCTCATGGACGCGGGCCAGCGCGGCGCGGAATGCCGGACTCTCGCCGATGATGTCGTCGAAGGTGCTCGCATCGGCATCGCAGTCGAGCGCACGTGTCTGCGACGACGCCAGTGCATCCGCGAGCTCGAATCTCACGAGATCCAACTCCCGCGACTGCCGACATTGGTGCACGGCCAGGCCCAGGAGATCGACAATGGGTCGCAGCCGCTCCACGATGGGGGCCCGCAACGGCTGATTGCCGCCGGCGATCGACAGAGTCTGCGAGTGGCCACTCGGCAAGGACGCAAGGACCGCCGGCGCCGGCTCCTGAACCGCTGCCCTTCCCGGCGCTAACCAGCTTCGTCGGAGCGCGCGATCCGTCCGGCCGTTCGGCACGCTTTCGAACGTCGTCTGATACGCCTCGAGCGCCTCGCCTATCTGGTGAAGTGCGTTCATCAGCGTCTGGTCTAGCATGTCCGGTGTAAGGCCGGCGACCGTCGTGGCGAGCTGCCCGGTCAACTGGTCGAGGCGGCCGAGGATCGAGGTCAGAGTTTGACCAGGCCGTCTGTTCATGCGCGGCGAATTAGCAACCCATGTACCATTCAGTGCCCGCTCTAGTAAGGCACGGCGGGGATCCGAAATCGCGTATTTCAGGAGCCTACGCGGATCATTTCGTTGAAACCTGAAATTGCTCGCTCCGTTTGTGCGGAGGCGCATCCGACATTTCGGACCAGATTGTCTCCGGCCTCCTGGCATAAGGCATGCTGCGGACGCGGCTCATGTCTTCCCGCGTACTCGATCCGCTCGAGCGGACGTCGGAAATCCTATTTGGGATCATCATGGTCCTGACCTTCACGGGTTCGATTCGTGTCGCAGATGCCGGGCGGGAGGACCTGAGAACGATCCTGGCGGGTGCGATTGGCTGCAATCTGGCGTGGGGCGTCGTTGACGCCGCGATGTATCTCATGGCGACGTTCATGACCCGAGCGCGCTTTCGGATGACGCTCAAAGCAGTCCGGAACAGCAACAATCCGGAGACCGCGCACCGTCTCATTGTTGACCTTCTACCAGAGGAGCTCTCTTCGGCGCTGACGTCCTCCGAGATCGAGAGCGTGCGACGGCGACTGAATCAGCAGGCGCTGCCGTCAACCGAGGCGAAACTCACCCGAGTAGATTTTCTCGGTGCGTTGGGCGTCTTCCTGCTGGTGTTTCTGTCGACGTTTCCGGTGGTCGTACCTCTCATCGTCGTCCGCGAAGTGCGGCTGGCCATGAGCCTTTCGAACACCGTAGCCCTGGTCATGCTGTTCATTCTGGGATGGTCGCTCGGGCGATACGGCGGACAGTCCGGCTGGAGGAGCGGCCTCTCCATGGTCGCCACCGGCGTGATCCTGGTCGCCATCACTATGGTGCTCGGCGGTTGACACCGCCGCAACCATAGGTTGTGATCATGGAACTGGCCGTCATGAGAGTACGTTTCGCGCTGATTCTTGCCGCTGGCTTGTTGATGTGGACCTCCGCGTCCGTTGGTGCGCAGACAACAGAAGAGAGTTCGACAGGGCTTCCGCCGGCAGTCGATTGGAAGTTCAACTTCGACGCGACCTGGGGCACGTTCGGGTTTGCGAACTCGCTCTTCCAGAATCCGAAAGAGGGTGTGCACGAGAACCTTACGGACCAGTGGTTCGAGGGCTCGATCAAGCCGGCGCTGTCTGGGAGTTACAAGCTTGCGTCCTCGAGCGAGTTCTTTGGAAAGGTCAGCGCGGTTGGCGAGCGTACCTACGGTTCATCGCCGGTCGAGTTCGGCGGCGACGTGTCGTCATTCCAGGTGGATGACCTGTCGTTCGGATGGCGGTCGGGGAACGTCTTGAACTTCGAGGTCGGACGTACGCCGTACGAGCTTGCGCACGGCATGTTGCTCTGGGACGGTGCCGCGGAGGGTGGGAGCCGCGGCGGCTATTGGACCAACGCGCGCAAGGCATTCGAATTTGCCACGATTGGGCGCGTCAATTCCGGCCATCACAGGATCGAAGGGTTCTACCTCGACAAGGACGAGCTTCAGGAGAGCGACTCTGGGACCCGGCTCGGAGGAGCGAACTACGAGTACGCGTTGGGTGAACACTCGACGTTTGGCGCCACCTACATGAGGTTCTTCGCGAATCAGGCCGTCAAGCCCGATCGTGACGGGATGAACGTCTTCAACCTGCGCGCCTACACGGCCCCTCTTCCGAAGGTTCCCGACCTTTCATTCGAATTCGAGTACGCGTCGGAGCGCAACGGCGACCTGATCAGCTCGAACGCCTGGACGCTGCAGGGCGGGTACGAGCTGAGCACGGTGTCCTGGAAGCCGACGTTCGCGTATCGCTACGCGTTTTTCCAGGGCGACGACCCTGCGACGATACGCAACGAGAACTTCGACGCGCTGCTGACGGGCATGTACGACTGGGGCTATTGGTGGCAGGGCGAGATCGTGGGCGAGTACATCGGCCAGAACTCCAATTTGATCTCGAATCTCGTCCGCGCGCATTTCGCGCCTGCAGAATCGGTCGGCGCCGGGCTGATGTTCTACGGCTTCAGGCTCGATCACCCTTCGTCGTTGGCGGAGGGCGTCACGAGCGACAACCTGGCGCAGGAATTCGATGCGTACATCGACTGGAAGATCAACCCACACTTCACTGCGAGCTTCGTTGGAGCCTTCGCGAATCCCGGCGCCGCGGTCCGGCAGGCGTTCGACCGCACGAAGAACTTTTCCTACGGCATGGTGTTCCTCGCGTACAGGTACTAGGGCGCATCCTTTCGTCGGTCTGCGATGTGAAGGGT
>JAMQPK010000001.1 GCA_023717525.1 Vicinamibacterales bacterium
TTGGCGAACGGCAGCACCGCGATTGACGGCGCACGCCCGACAGGCTTCGACGGCTCTGTCGCCGGTTGTTCGAGCGCGATCCGCAATTCGCCCATCGTCTGAAAACGCTGGCCGGGCAACTTCTGCAGACACCGCCTGACAATCCGATCCAGCGCGGGCGAGGTCTGCAGGGAGGGTGGTTCGTCGCGAACGACGGCATTCATGATCTGAAGCGCGGTCGTCCCGCCAAACGGACGATTCCCCGAGAGCATTTCGTACAGGACGACACCGAAGCTGAAGACGTCCGACCTCACATCGAGCGGTCTGCCTTCGGCCTGCTCCGGCGACATGTAGGCCGGCGTGCCCAGCACGACGCCGTTCCGCGTTCGTGTCACGTCGGCATCTCCGCAGACGAGCTTAGCCAAGCCGAAATCGAGCAGCTTTGCCGTGCCTTTCGTCGTAATCATCACGTTGCCGGGCTTCAGGTCGCGGTGAAGAATGCCTGATCGGTGTGCCTCTTCGAGGCCTTCAACAATCTGCCGCGCGATGCGAAGGGCCTCCTCCAGCGGTAAGCCAGGTCCACTTCCACTGCGCAGTCGATCGGCCAGCGTCTGCCCCTCGACGTACTCCAGCACCAGATAGTCTGGGCCGACGTCGTAGATTTGGCAGATGTGGGGGTGATTGAGCGCCGCAATCGCGCGCGCTTCCTGCTCGAACCGCCCGCTGTGTTGTTCCGTGAGTCGCTTCACCGCGACGATGCGACTGAGCCGCGTGTCGCGCGCTTTCCACACTTCTCCCATGCCACCTGTGCCGAGGAGGGCGAGGATTTCGTAGGGGCCGAGCCACGTGCCCGCCGTCAGTGCCATGGCGTTGAAATCACCGGGAGTCTTGGACGTCGAGGCTGAAGACCGGATTGTATCGTTCCTCACCGGCCTTGCCTGAGCCCGCCAGAGATTTTTCGATGATGACTTCGTCGACGTACTGGCCGCGGATGCGAGCCTGCCCGTACGCGGTCCCCACGGGATTGAGGATCCGAACGATCGCTTCGGCGTCGTCTGGTCGGGCCTCGCGAATCTCAAGTCGCATTTCGGCTTCCCGGAGTGTGTTCAAGGCCGGTGCAGCGAGAAACGGGCAATACGGTCGTCGTTGCTGCCAACCCAGATGTCGTCGCCCACTCGGATGGCCGAGCTCACGCGCTGCATCGCGGCCGTCTGATCCGCGCCGCCGAGTCGCGAGAAGGCGAACGTCTCCGGATCGACTTCGAGCACCGACCAGCCCGTGGCGCAGCCAGCGCCGCTGCAGACCGCAGGCGGGACATAGTTGGGACCGGCGGTCAGAAGCTTGCCATTGGTGGCCCAGTGGACGTTGTCCGGCCGAATGGGCAATGACACCGTGCGCTTGGCCATCGGAGTCGCCCGGCGATCGAAACGAACCACCTCCTGCGAACCAAAGGCGGCGACGAACACGTAGCGCTCGTCCTTCGAGACGTCGATGCCGTTCGGCAGCGACATCTCGGTGTCGGGGAGCGGCTGCGGTTGGCCGCCCGGATGCCACTCGATCAGATGGCCGGTGATGCCGACTGGGGCACCTCCACCGCCCCTGAAGTTCTGGTCCCGCATTCTGGTCGTCACGAATCCGCCGTCGGCGAGCCGTGCGACGCTGTTGTGGTAAC
>JAMQPK010000008.1 GCA_023717525.1 Vicinamibacterales bacterium
AAAGCGGTTTCCAGCGTGCTCATGCAGCAGTCCCTGAACATGACGACCGTCGCGCTGCCGATCCTGCGATCGATGGCACTCGCCATGTTCGGGAGACTCAGCGAGCGCGCATTGGCCTTACCCGGGTCGTTGTCGAAGAAGAGGCCGTTCGGCCCGTTGCTGTGCCCCCAGAACAGCATCGCGTAGCGCTTCGCGGGACATTTCTCGCGAGCCCACTGAAGGAAATCGCTCAAGACACCGACCCGTGCCGCGTTCTCTTCCTTCTTCTTCTCTTCAAGAGGATTGCTTTGCTCTGCCATCTGGCAAATGGCCTGCCAGACGTCGGTTTCGCTAACGGTCGATCCGATGGGGAGATCCTGCAGGACCTTGCGAAAGATACCCGGCGTCTTCCGAAAGTCCACTTGAACAGCCACATGAGTGTTCGTCAGGGCGGCTCCCGTCGCGATCGCCGCAATTTCCTTTCGCACGGCCTCGTCGAGCGCGGCCTCCTCGGTGCTCGAGGACCCGCCTTTGTCGTCGGCAACCATGTACGCCAGAACGGTCCAGGCTCTCATAAGGGCTCGGGCTTCTCAGGAGTGGTAGGCGGGAACGAACCGAAATCGGGCGGAGCATACCACATTGCTCCGTACGGTATAGTGGTGTGCCCAAGTGGTTTATCGACGGTCCTTCGGGCCTCTGGCCATCAGCCTCGCCCTCTCCGCGGGCGCGCA
This sequence comes from Vicinamibacterales bacterium, assembly GCA_023717525.1. GTDB lineage: Bacteria > Acidobacteriota > Vicinamibacteria > Vicinamibacterales > JAMQPK01 > JAMQPK01. Next base: position 711 of record JAMQPK010000008.1, read on the forward strand.
CGCCCAAACCCACGTGCATACGATGCCCGGCGACAGCCCTCGGGATCGCTATTCGATTCCCGCGGTGCGCGTCCAGGAGTCTCCGAAAATCGACGGCGTGCTCGACGATCCGGTCTGGCAGCGTGCATCCCTCGTCAGCGAGTTTCTCCAGCAGGAGCCGAGCGAAGGCGACGCCGCGACCGAGCGCACCGAAGTGCGCGTGCTGTACGACAGCAAGAGCCTCCTCATTGGCATTCGCGCGTTCGACGTGCTTCCTTCGGGCATCGTCGCCACCGAAATGCGCCGCGACTCCGACCGTCTGCTCGACGAGGACAACTTCCAGATCATCGTCGACACCTTCAATGACTCGCGCAACGGCTACATGTTCGTGACGACGCCGCTCGGCGCGAAGCTCGAGCAGCAGATCTCGGAGGAAGGCGAGGGCAACACGCGCGCCGGGTCGATCAACGCCAACGTGAACCGCAACTGGGACGGCATCTGGGACGTCGCCGCCCGCGTGACCGACGAAGGCTGGGAGGCAGAGATTGCTATCCCGTTGACGACGCTCCGATTCGCGGATACGGCGCAGCAGACCTGGGGCATTAACTTCATGCGGAACATCCGCCGCAAGAACGAGCAGGTGTTCTGGGCGCCCATCCCCAAGGCCTACACGTTGACGCGCGTCAGCCTGGCCGGCAGCCTTGCGGGCCTCGAGTCGCTGAGTCACGGGATGGACCTCAAGCTGAAGCCGTACGTCGTGAGCGGCGGGCGCGCGAATTCCCTGGTCGCCGGGCAACGTTCCAATGAGTTCCTGCACGACGTGGGCATCGACGCAAAGTACGGCGTCACCGGCGGGATGAACCTCGACCTCACCTACAACACCGACTTCGCGCAGGTCGAAGTGGACGAGCAGCAGGTCAATCTGACGCGGTTCGGCCTGCTGTTCCCGGAGAAGCGCGACTTCTTCCTCGAAAACGCCAGCCAGTTCAAGATGGGCACGGGCGGCGCCTTCACGTCGAGCACGGTCGAGACCGATCTCTTTTTCAGCCGGCGCATCGGTCTGTCCAGCGATGGTGTGCCTATCCCGATCATCGGCGGCGGGCGTCTGGCGGGGAAGCAGGGGCGTCACAGCGTCGGGGTCCTCGACATCCAGACCGACAGCGTGTTTGGCAAGCCGGGCGACAACTTCCTGGTCGCGCGCTATAGCAGCGACGTGCTGAAGCGGTCGCGCGTCGGCGGGATCTTCGTGAACAAAGAGTCGACGGGCGGCGATCCTCACTACAACAGGACGATGGGCGCCGATGCCAATCTTGTGTTCGGCAAAGGCCTGCAGGTGAACTCGTTCCTCGCGAAAACCGACACGCCCGGCCTGACCGGGAAGGACGCCGCGTTTTTCGGCCGCATCGCGTATCGCGATCCCTCGTGGAACCTGTATCTGAACTACCTCGACGTCCAGGACAATTTCAATGCCGAGGTCGGGTTCGTCCAGCGCCGGGGCGTGAAGGCCACCAAGGCCTACTTCAGTCCCACGCCGAGACCGGGCAAGCTGGGCATCCGCATGCTCGAGCCGATGGTCGTGATCACCTACATCACCGATCAGGACAACCGGATGATCGGGCGGACGCAGCACTTCATGAACGGCTTCTACATGCAGGACGGTTCGTTCTTCAATGTGATCTACCAGCGGGACCTCGATGTCGCCGACAGGCCGTTCCGGATCCCCCAGACGAACGTGATCATTCCGGCCGGCAGCTACAAGGGCGACGAAGCGACGCTCACCTACAACACGAACCCCGCCAGGCGGTTCTACGAGCGGTTCACGTGGAACCCGATGCAGTTCTACGACGGCAGCAAGCAGGCGGTCTCGGCGGCGTTTGGCGTGCGCGCCGGCAGCCACTTGTCGAGCGAGTTCTCACTTGCCCGCAATGACGTGAAGACCCCGTACGGCGATTTCGTGTCGAACCTCAGCATCCTGCGAGTCGACTACTCGCTGTCGCCACGGGCGACGATCCGCAGCCTGACGCAGTACAACTCGCTTACTAACGAAGTCACCAACAACGTGCGGTTCAATTTCATCTACCGTCCCGGCAGCGACATCTACGTCGTCTACAACGATCTCCAGCAGACGGGGTTCCCGCAGGATGTTTTCGAGCC
>JAMQPK010000031.1 GCA_023717525.1 Vicinamibacterales bacterium
TCAGCCCTCAGCCCTCAGCCCTGACAGCGAAGTCATCGTCACTGCCGAAAAGCCTGTCGCGGGTGGACGCATGCTCGCGCGCCACGAAGGCCAGATCGTGTTCGTGCTCGGCGCCATTCCCGGCGAGCGTGTGCGCGTGCGAATCGAGCGCGCCGAAAAATACCTTGTGTATGCCACCACCGTCGAGGTCCTCGAACCGAGCGCCGATCGGCGTTCGGAGGGTGCGGACCTGGCGTGCGGCGGATCGCTCTACGCGCACGTCGCCTATCCGCGGCAACTGATGCTGAAGTCGGACGTTGTCGTCGATGCGTTCGGCCGAATCGCGAAGATCCGTCTGCCGTTGCCGGTACCTGTGACAGGCTCGCCGGAGCACGGGTATCGGATGCGGGCACGTCTTCATGCAAGCGGCGGGCGCTTCGGTTTCTTTCGCGAGGGCACGCATCAGCTGTGCGACGCCGGTGCGACCGGCCAGCTTCTGCAGTCCACCGTCGACGCCGTCGGCAGAGTGGAGTCGCTGCTCGCATCAAAGGGCGTGTCCGGCGTGACAGCCTGCGAGGTATCCGAGAACATCTCCGCCACCGAACGGGCCGTCTTGATTGAGCTCGGGGCGCCGTACACAGCCCCTGTGACGCTCGATGCGATCGACGGAATTACGGGGATTGCCTTCGCCGATCACCAGAGCGATCGGATCGTACACGCTGCTGGTTCACCGTATGTCACGGATCAATTCGCCAGTGCTGGCGTGCCGGTGACGCTGACGCGTCATGTGCGGTCGTTCTTTCAAGGCAACCGTTACTTGCTGGTGCGGCTCGTCGAACAGGTCCTCGAGCACGTCTCCGATGGCGACGTCATCGACCTCTACGCAGGCACGGGGCTGTTTGCCGTGTCGCTGGCGGCGACGGGACGACAGGGGCTCGTTGCGGTAGAGGGAGACCACGCGAGCGCGCGTGATCTGGAGGGCAACGCAAGCCCGTTCGCGGGAGCGCTAAGTGTCGAGCACGCCTCGGTTGAGCGGTTTCTGCAACGGCGTGACGTAAGGCGGCCGGCGACGATCGTCGTGGATCCGCCTCGGACTGGCCTGTCGCGCGATGCGATCGCCGGCATCCTCCGGTTGAAGGCGCCACGTCTCGTCTATGTCTCCTGCGATGTGGCAACGCTCGCGCGCGATGCGAAGAGTTTCAATGAGAACGGCTACCGCTTGAGCCACATCGAGGCGTTCGATCTCTTTCCCAATACGGCCCACGTGGAAGCGTTAGCGGTGTTCGATACCAGCTCCTAACGCTCGCACGACAGCACAAACGCTTCGAACAACGCGCGGAACTCCCCGGTGCGCCAGAAATTTTCCGGGTGCCACTGCACGGCCATGCAGAACCGCGCCCCGGGCCGCTCGACGGCCTCGATGACCCCGTCGGGCGCCGTCGCACTCACGTCGAATCCAGGGGCGGTCTGCTTGATCGCCTGATGATGGCGGCTGTTCACCTGCAGTACGTCGTTGTCGGCGAGCTGCTCCTGCATCATGGCGGACAGTGCCGAGCCGCGTGTCACCCAGACCTCGTGCGCAATGGCGTAGAGCGGGCTGTTGACCTCATGATGCAGGCCGCTATTCACTTCGGAAGGAATGTCCTGAATCAGCGTGCCGCCGGCGGCGACGTTCACTACCTGCAGCCCGCGGCACACTCCGAGCATGGGAAGATCAGCCTCGAGCGCCAACCTGGCGAGCGCCAGCTCGAACCTGTCGCGTTGCGCGTCGGGAGGATTGGTCTTGGGATGCACCGCCTCGTGGTAGTAGGACGGTGCGATGTCACCGCCGCCGCTCAGCAGCACACCGTCGAGTGTGCCCAGCGCCGGCTCGCCAGAGAGCTCCAGCACGCAGGGTTCGCCGCCGGCGCGTCGAATTGATTCAACGTAGTCGGGGAGCAGCCGGCACGGTGTGATGCCAATGACCGGCATATGGGCCTACATGCGGGGCGGCACGTCGATGCCCATCAGCCCGAGGGTGCGGGTTAGCTGCGCGCGGACGTATCCGACGGCGGCGGCACGCCACAGTCTGGCGTCAGCATCCTCCTCGTTGAGGATCGGATAGCGGTGGTAGAAACCGTTGAACATTTGCGCAAGCCCGAACGCGTACTTGGCCAGCACCGAGAATTCCAGAGTTCGGACCACCTGCTCGACGATTTCGTCGAGGCGGGCGGCCTCCAGGATAAGTGCCCACAAGTCGTGGTTCCCCGCATTGCCAGCGAGCTCTCCCGCGGGAACGCCGGCCAGCTTCGCTGCTACGGCGGGCTCATCGAGTCCCTCGCGCTCCCGCAGTTTGGCGAAGATGTTCTGTGCCCTGACCACGGCATACTGAAGGTAGGGCCCGCTTTCACCTTCGAACGCTAGCGCCTCATCGATGTCGAAAGCAATGATTTTCGTGCGCGAGTATTTCACCATGAAGTAGCGCACTGCAGCCACGGCGATCATCTCGGCGATTCTGCGATGGTCGGCGGCGCTGAATTCGGGATTCCGTCTGGCGACCTCGGCTTCGGCCCGGGAAATCAGCGTATCGAGCAGGTCGTCCGCTTTGACGCCCTGACCCCGGCGGCCAGAGACCTCGACAAAGCCTTTCTTGTCGTCCGCGGCATCTGCCGCCAGGTATCCCAGCGTTCGCGCCGTCGCCGGTGAAAGCGCGACCATTTCGTAAGAGAAGTGCGTGGCCCGCTCTGCCTGTTCCGTGTGCCCGAGCGTGCGCAACGCCTGCTTCAACAGCTTCTGCAGATAAGACTGCCGAACGTCGATGACGTTGTAGGTGGTCGCCGCGTTCCCGAAAGCGGGATGGCTGGCTTCGCCGGGCACGGCGGCGGTCGACCAGAGCACCTTCCCATTTGCTCGCGTGCCGAACGTCTTGTAGTGGAAGTCGCGTCCAAGCAAGCCGAATTTCCAGAACTGGTACGCGATGTCCTTTCCAACGTATGTCACCGTGCCGTTCGACCGGACGATCACCTTCTCGCGCTCGTCGTCACCTTCATCATCGGCGGGCAGCGGTTCATCCTCTTCGATGCGCATCACCCAGCATCCGGCGAGCTTGCCGTCGGACTGGAGGTAGACGGCGCCCTTCTCCTTCAGAATCTCGAATGCCCGGGCCCAGAACTGAAGCTTGAGAATGTGGCCTTCCCACGTCAGCAGGTCGTAGTCGACATTCAGCCGCGCCATCGTTTTCAAGTGGCACGCCACGATGCGCGTCGCGATGAATTCGGCGATGGCCGCGCTCTCGGTTCCGCCGTGCTCGATGTCGTGCAGCGCCCCGGCGCGAATCGTCAGCCTGGCTTTGTCGTCCTCATACCATTGCGTGACGCGGGCGTAAAGATCCCAGCAGTAGTAATCGAAGCGCGCTGTATCGGCGATGGTTCGAATCTCGTCGAACGACTTGTGTTCCAGCTCGCGAAACCCGACGACGACATCGGCGACCTGCACGCCTGTGTCGTCGATGTAGTTCTGCACTTCGACCGGGACTCCGCGGAACTGCTGCACGCGGACGAGCGTGTCGCCGAGCGCGGCGTTGCGCAGGTGGCCGATGTGCGCCGCCTTGTTCGGGTTGATGGCCGTGTGCTCAACGATGGCCTTTCCGGGGCGATCGTCCATCGTCGATCGTCCGTCGTCGATCGTCGGTTCGTGTTGTCGGCGCAGCTGATCGCGCGTGAACGCCACGCGATCCAGATAGATGTTCAGGTAACCATTCGGCGCGGCCTCGACGCGGCTGATGCCGTCGAGCGTGCCGAGCGCGCCGGCCACCTCCTGGGCGATCGCTCGCGGCGCCTTCCTCAAGGTGCGGGCGAGCTCGAACGCGACAGGCGTGGCCAGATCGCCAAGCTCGCGCTTGGGCGGGTACTCGATCGCCAGTACGGGAATGCTTTCTGGCGGTAATTGATAGAGCTGCTGCAGCACGGCCGACAAACGCGCGCGCACACGCTCGTGAATGGGCAGAATCATGGAAATGTGGTGATTGGGTGACTGGCGATCTGGTGAATGGCAATCCCTACTTCGTTTGACTCCCCCTTGGGGCTGCGGTACTCTCCAGCAACATCAATCGCGCGCGCGTCTCTATCAGACGGGCACAGCGTGTAGAGCGCGCAAGGATACCAGAAGAATGAACCGAGCGGGAGTTGGGCGCATGTTGGTCGCCAGCCTTCATCAGGGCATTTCAGACCTCATGCCGACGCGGCTCGAGTTCTATGAAAACTGGTTGAATCCCGCGGGGATGCGGAACGGAAAAATTGGACTGGCGCCTCTTGCGGCCGTGTTGAGTTTTCTGCGGCAAGAGGGAGATCCGTATACCCTGGTAACCGAGCGGGCGGGTCACTACGCCGCCCAGTGGACGTTTGACAACCTCAGCACTGTTGAGCGTTCTTTCATCCGGGCCATGCCGGTGCCGCTGCGGACACGTCTGGCGATGGGTCTCGCGCGAAGAGTCGTGCAGAGCAGCTACGGCGGGAGCCGGGCCCGGGTGAAATTGCGCCGCGGCGAAGGGCAGCTGACGCTGCGCAGCTCGGTGTTCTGCACCGTGCGCGAACCGTTCGACTGGCCGCTGTGCGTCTACTACTCCGCCGCCCTCTCACACTTACTCACCCTCGTGGACGTACAGGGGGCTGTGCGCGTGGGATCGTGCCAGGGTCTCGGCGATGCCGTGTGCGTGATCACACTGACGGTGCCGCAGAATCAAAAATGAGATCGATCGTCCGGGCGAGCGCCCTCCTCGTATTCGTGCTGCTGTTCCTGGCGTGGCCCGAAGCGGGACTCCTGGCGGCGGGTGAGCGATTCCTCGTTCTTCCGTTCGACAATCCGGAGCAGAACGCGAAGCTCTACTGGCTGAGTGAAGCATCCTCCGTGCTGGTCTCCGACAACCTGAATGCCCTTGCCCGCCGCGCCTACACGCGCGAGGAACGTCTCGAGGCATTCGAGCAGTTACAAGTGCCGGTGGCGGCCCAGCTGAGCCATGCGACCGTGATTCGCCTGGGCCAACTCATCGGCGCGACCCACGTCGTCATCGGCTCGCTTCGGTTGGGAGGCGATCAAATCGCCGTTCGTGCCCAGAACATCCGGCTCGACACCGGGCGACTGGAGAGCGAGGTCGAGGAATTCGGCGCGCCGGAAAACCTGTTCGCGATCTTCGATCGCGTTGGGAGGCGCCTGGCAGGCATGCCGGCCGTCGGTGTCGAACTTTCGCCACGACCAGCCCTTCCCGTGTTCGAGAATTACATCAAAGGGTTGATGGCCGTGGCCCTGCCGGCGCAGGTCGGCTACCTGAACGCCGCAATCAAGCTGGATCCCACTTTCGACCGCGCTCGAGTGGCGTTGTGGGCTGTTCACCAGGACGCCGGAAATCCTCAGGCCGCTCTGGTGGCCGCTGCAGCGGTTCCTCAGACTTCTCCGTTGTACCCGAGTGCCAGATTCAACGTTGCTCTTTCGCTGATCCAGCTGACGCGGCTTGAGGATGCCTTTGCGACCCTGAAGACCCTCGGCGAGAAGACGCCCAGGGCGACGATCATGAACAATATCGGTGTCATTCAGATGCGACGTGCGGCAACGCCACAAGGCGGCAAGGCGAGCTACTATTTCAACCAGGCCATCAAGCTCGATGAGACCGATCCCGACTACTGCTTTAACCTCGGATACGCATACTGGGCCGAGAAAGATCAACAGGCCGCGATCTTCTGGCTGCGCGAGGCTGTGCGGCGGAATTCTGCGGACGGGGAGGCACATGCGGTGCTCAGTGTCGCGCTCCAGGCCGCCGGTGCGACGACGGAGGCGACTCGCGAGCGTGAGCTTGCAACACAGTTGTCGTCTTCCTACGCCGAGTGGGCGATGAAGCCTGTCGCTGGCGAACTGATTCCGCGCGGGTTGGAGCGGCTGAAGGAAAGCCTCGAGGAATCAACGGCCCAGCGCGTCGACACGCAGATCGCTACCGGCGGCCAGCGCGAGCAGCGCGAACTGGCAACCTTCCACATGGACCGAGGGAGGCGTTTCTTCGAGCAGGGCAGCGACGCCGAGGCCGTCGCGGAGTTCCGTCGAGCGTTGTACTTGTCCCCGTACGAGGCGGAAGCTCAGCTCTTGCTCGGGCGCATCTATCTGCGGACCGGGCACACACCGGCGGCGATCGATGCTTTCAAGATTTCGATCTGGAGCCACGAGTCTGCGGCGGCACGCATCGGGCTTGCGAAAGCGTATCTTCAGGCCAGGAACGAAGCCTCGGCGCGCAGTGAGATTGCCCGTGCGCTCGTGCTCGAGCCTCAGTCGTCAGAGGCCAAGGAGCTGTTGGGGCAGCTGAAACCTTGATCGTCCATCGTCGATCGTCGGCTGTTGCGACGCTCGCGATTGTCTGCCTGGCAGCCGTAGGTCTGTCGGCGCAGCAGCCGGGCCCGGTCGTGTCTGCGGAGGTCGAGAGCATCATTCATCCCGTGTCGGCGGAATTCATGATCGAGGTCATGTCCCGGGCCGACGCGTCCAACGCTCGCCTCGTCGTCTTCACTTTGCGAACCCCAGGCGGGCTCCTCGATTCGACGCGGCAGATCGTGACGCACATGCTTGCCGCGAAGACGCCCGTCGTGATGTTCGTGGCGCCTTCGGGATCGCGTGCGGCGTCCGCGGGGTTCGTCTTGATGATTGCTGCCGACATCGCCGCCATGGCACCGGGGACGCACATCGGAGCGGCGCATCCGGTGGCCGGCAACGGTCAGTCGATGGATGAGACGACATCGAAGAAGGCTGGAGAGGATGCGGCCGCTTACGTGCGGACCCTTGCGTCGAAGCGTAATCGTAACAGCGAGCTGGCCGAGCAGGCGGTGATCCAAAGCAAGGCGTTTACCGAAGATGAGTCGCTGAACGCGAAGCCGCCCCTGATCGACTTGATTGCGACCGATATCCCGGACCTCTTGAAGAAGCTCGATGGCCGGTCCGTGACGCGGTTCGATGGCAGCTCGGTGACATTGCACACGGCGTCTGCTCCGGTCACAACCGTCGCGATGACGCTTCGTCAGCGCATCCTCAGCGCCGTGGCTCATCCGAACATCGCGTACATTCTGATGAGCCTCGGCATGCTTGGGCTGACGATCGAACTGTGGTCGCCCGGCGCGATTCTGCCGGGCGTTGTCGGCGGGCTGTCCCTGCTGCTCGCCTTCTTCGCGCTTCAGGTGCTGCCTGTCAACTATACGGGCCTCCTGCTGATGCTCTTCGGGTTGACGCTGCTCGCCCTGGAAATCAAGGTGACAAGCTACGGGCTGCTCACCATCGGCGGCGTCCTCAGCCTCATCTTCGGATCGATGATGTTGATCGATTCACCGGCGCCCGAGCTGCAGTTGAGCGTGAGCCTCGTCGTCTCGGTCGTGCTCGGGTTTACGGCCATCGCTGTCTTTCTCGTACGTCTCGCGCTAAAGTCACAGCGTACGCCTCCCGTAACCGGTGTTGAAGGCATGTTGAACGAGATCGGCGACGCGCTGGCGCCGATTCAGCCGGGTCAACCCGGAACCGTTCTCGTCCATGGGGAGGTCTGGCGTGCGATATCGCACGGGCACATCGCCCGCGGCGATCGCGTTCGCGTTGCTCACGTCGATGGACTGACGTTGACCGTCCGGAAGGAGTGAGGCTCGCCATGCTGCCTATCTCATCGTCGCTGATTCTGCTGTTCATCATCGTCATCTACCTGCTCATGTCGATCAACATCCTGGCTGAGTACGAGCGCGGGGTGATCTTTCGCCTTGGCAAGCTGCTGCCCTTGCCTAAGGGACCCGGGGTTGTTCTGGTGTTCGCGCCGATCGATCGCATGGTGCGCGTCAGCCTGCGCACCGTTGTCATGGACGTGCCGCCGCAGGACGTCATTACGCGCGACAACGTGTCTGTGAAGGTTAATGCCGTGGTGTACTTCCGCGTCATGGACCCGCGCAGAGCCATCGTCGAAGTCGAAAGCTACCATTACGCGACATCGCAGCTTGCGCAGACGACGCTGCGAAGCGTGCTGGGACAAGTCGAGCTCGATGATCTCTTGTCGGAGCGCGAGCGGCTGAATCACCAGCTTCAAATACAGCTCGATCAACACACCGATCCCTGGGGCATCAAGGTCTCCTCGGTCGAGGTTAAGCACGTGGATCTGCCGCCGGACATGCAGCGGGCAATGGCGCGGCAAGCTGAGGCCGAGCGCGAGAAGCGTGCTAAAATTATCCACGCAGCCGGTGAGTTAGAAGCCTCGGAGAAGCTCTCGCAGGCGGCAGTCGTGATTGCAAAGGAGCCGGTCGCCATCACGCTTCGGTACCTTCAAACGCTGACCGAGATTGCTTCAGAGAAGAACTCGACGATTGTGTTCCCGCTGCCCATCGAGATGATGCATCTGTTGAAGCAGGTGACAGGAATCGAGACAAAGCCGTGAGTTCGACCAGCAACGACGACGGTTTCCGGGAAATCCAGCTGAACGGAAAGCAGCTTGTCTTTCTGTTCATGGCGGCGACCGTTGTCTCCGTAGTCATCTTCTTGTGCGGGGTCCTGGTTGGACGAGGGGTGCGACCGGAGCGCGCGTCGTCGCAGGATGTCGCGAGCACCGAGATCTCGCCCGATCAGAGCGCGGCAGCCGCCGGTGCTGCCGCCCAGGCAGCGACACCTCCGCCGGTAGCTACAACCGAGTCGCCTGCTCCAATCGGCGACCCGACTTATCCCGGCCGACTGACGAGCAATACGCTGCCACAGGAAACCTTGAAGCCGATGCCGGAGCCGGTTCGCGATGACGTCGAACCTGTGAAGCCGCAGTCGTCGAAGCCGCAGCCGTCAAAACCGCAGGCGGCAAAGCCGCTGCCGCCGAAGCCGCAGGCCCCCGCCGAACAGGTACCGGCGTCGGTGTCGGCGTCGGAGCCTTCCGGCCCGGGCTTTGCGGTGCAGGTGAGCATCTTCGACAACCGCCGGGAGGCCGATGCGTTAGCGAAACAGCTGATCGCGAAGGGATATCCGGCGTTCGTCATGGACCCCGTCAAGGGTGCGCCTCGCCCCATCTACCGCGTGCGCGTTGGGAAGTACAAGAACCGGAAGGACGCCGAGGCGATTTCCGCGCGCCTCGAGAAGGCCGAGCAATTCACGCCATGGATTGCCAGGTAAGCCTTCGGGTGACGACGCTCTGATCCTCGCGCTCCTTTCCGGCATCCTTTTCGCCCTCAGCTTTCCACGCTACGGTCATCCTGCCTTCGCGTGGGTGGCTCTTGTGCCGCTGTTGGTCGCGCTCTTCGAGCGCCCGGTCGGCTGGCCGTCCTTCCGGCGCGATCGTGCCTTTCTGCTCGGCTTCATTGCGGGCGCCGGTTATTTCGGCGGAACCGTCTACTGGACTGGAACGACGGTCCGGCAGTTCGGCGGCCTCGGCTGGCCGATTGCGGCGATCGTCGCTGCCCTGCTCGTGGCCTACCTCTCGCTGTTCCCGGGACTGTTCACGCTTGCGCTTGGCTGGCTGGGGTCGCGTCTCGGAAGGCGCGCCATCATGCTGGCGCCCGCAATCTGGGTGACGTCGGAGCTGGGGAGGACGTACATCTGGAGCGGATTTCCCTGGCTGCTGCTCGGGTACAGCCAGACGACCGTTTTGCCGGTCGCGCAAGTTGCCAGCGTCGTCGGTGTCTTTGGACTTTCGGCGCTGGTTGCGCTCGTCGGTGCGGCACTTGCGTATTTCATCGTGTCGCGCTCGATCGGTTCTGTGGCCACCATCGGTGTCGTGGCCGCGCTCATGATCGGGGTCGTTCTGTGGGGCAACCATCGGCTGGCGAGCGGGACGCTTCGCCAGGAAGGGACGCTGGTCCGGGTCGGGCTCGTCCAGGGAAATATTCCGCAGGATGAGAAGTGGGACGAGCGGCAGGCCGACAAGATTCTGAATACGTACCTCGGGCTGACGCGAGACGCCGCGCGCCAGGGCGCATCGCTCGTCATCTGGCCCGAGTCGTCTGTGCCGTTCCTGTACGAGGACGATCGGTCCAACGCCGACCGTGTGCGGCAGGTTGTCAGAGAGACCGGTATCGATCTGCTGCTTGGCAGCGATCAACTCGAGCACTCGACTCCACCGAAGTACTACAACGCGGCGTTCCTGATTCGGCGCGACGGATCACAGGCGGCGGTCTATCGTAAGATGCACCTTGTACCGTTCGGCGAGTTCGTGCCGCTGAAACAGCTGCTGTTCTTTGTAGGGCCGCTCGTGGAGCAGGTCGGCGGCTTCGAGCCCGGACAATCGGTCGTGATGCTGCCGACGGCGTCGGGGCCGATCAGCACGGCGATCTGCTACGAGATTGTCTATCCTGCATTGGTGCGTCAGTCGGTGCTCGAAGGCAGCCGGCTGCTGACGACGATTACGAACGACGCGTGGTACGGGTATTCGTCGGCACCGTACCAGCATTTCCTGCAGGCTTCCCTTCGCGCCATTGAGCAGGGGCGGTATCTGGCCCGTTCGGCAAACACCGGCATCAGCGGCATCGTCGATCCCTATGGCCGCGTAGTCGTGCAGTCGAAGATCTTCGAACGCGAAACGCTGGTCGCAGATGTCCGCCTGATCGAACGCAGGACGGTCTATGGCAGAATCGGTGACGCGTGCGCATACGCCTGCGCAGCAGCGACACTTGCTTCGCTCTTGGCAGCGTTGGCGTGGCCCAAAGCCTGAGGAGGATTCGTTGGCTCTGTCGTTTGATGAACTGAATCGGAAATATCAAGACCTCGTGAAGCGCGCTGCCGATCTCCGGAGTTATCTTTGAGGCCGCACGCCCAGCCGACGAGCTAGCCCGCATCGAAGCGCGCGCCTCGGCTCCGGATTTCTGGAGCAACCAGGCCGAAGCTCAGAAGATTCTCCAGCGCCGCCGTCGCGTCGAGGAAGAAGTCGAGCTCGTCAACGCCCTGAAAACCAGAGCCGACGATCTGGCGGTGCTCGTCGATTGGGCAGGCCAGGGTGAAGACGTCCTCGCCGACATGACGCAGGGGGTCGACGAGTTCTCGCGTCTTGTCGATGGCGGCGAGATCAAGAAGATGCTCGGCGGCGACCACGATCGCGCGAATGCCATCATCACGATTCACCCCGGCGCCGGCGGAACGGAGTCGCAGGACTGGGCCGAGATGCTCATGCGCATGTATGTGCGGTGGATCGAGCGGCGCGGGTTCAGGCGCGAAGTCATCGACCATCAGCCTGGCGATGAAGCCGGATTGAAAAGCGTCACGATGACCGTCACGGGGGAGTTTGCGTACGGGCTCCTGTCGGCCGAGGCCGGCGTGCACCGCCTCGTGCGCATCTCACCGTTTGATCAAGCAGCCAGGCGGCACACGTCGTTTGCTTCCGTCTATGTCTGGCCCGAGCTGGCCGACGACATCGAGGTCGAGATCGACGAGAAGGATATCCGCATCGATACGTACCGGTCGAGCGGAGCGGGCGGACAGCACGTCAACGTGACCGACTCGGCCATCCGGATTACGCACATCCCGACCGGCATCGTGGTGTCGTGCCAGAACGAGCGGTCGCAGCATCGCAATCGTGATTCCGCGATGAAGGTGCTCCGCTCGCGCCTGTTCGACATGCGCTTGAAAGAGCAGCAGGCGAAACTTGATCAGATCGGTGGAGTCAAGAAGCAGATTGCCTTCGGGAGTCAGATTCGCAGCTACGTGCTGCATCCATACCAGCTCATCAAGGACCATCGCACGAAGCACGAGGTCGGCGACGTCAACCGCGTGCTCGACGGCGACCTCGACGGGTTCATCAAGGCGTATTTGATGCAGAAAGCATCGGGGACGTTGGGCCAGGGGGTGGTGGAGGAGGACTAAGAGAGGTCCTTGGTCCTTTGTCCTTTGTCCTTGGTCCGAGGTGGCATAAGGCGTGCTCTAAGGAGTACGCCGTGGGAGTATCTCGCTACGAGGATCTGAGAGTCTGGCAGCACGCTCGTGCGCTGTGCAACGATGTTCATCAGCAGATTCGTGCAACTCGGCTGTCGTCCGATCGCGAACTCTCGCATCAATTGAATTCCGCATCCTTGTCCGTCGTGGCAAATATTGCCGAAGGGTTCCTTCGGCGACGTGATAAAGAATTCATTCAATTCCTGCGAATCGCGCAGGGTTCCAACGGCGAGGTCAGGGCGCTGCTATACGTTGCGGAAGATCGAGGCTACCTGAGTCCAAAGCTGACCGAGAGGCTCGTAAGCCAGACAAACTCGATCGGTCGGATGATGAGAGGGTTGGAATCTTACTTGCGAGCTTCTGAAGCGCTGGACCAAGGACCAAGGACCAAAGGACCAAGGACCTAGTGTGGAAACTCCGTCCCCGGTTGCGTGCCCGAGATGAAGGCCTGGAGGATGCCTTCGCCTTCGCCGGCCGGCGACCCGTCGTTCTTGTTGACTGCGAGGAAGACGATATTGCCGGGAGGCACGAACTCCGGCGGGTGCGCCTTGTCGCGGGTCGCGAGATAGGCTTTCACGAAGTCGGTCCAGATAGGGAGCGCGGCCTGCGCCCCTGTCTCTGACGGCCCGATGGTCTTTCGTTCGTCATAGCCGACCCACACACCGACCGTGATATCCGGGTCGAAACCAACGAACCATGCGTCGCCGTAGTCGTCGGTGGTGCCGGTTTTTCCACCAAGCGGCCAGTCAAGCGAAGCGGCCGCCGAAGCCGTGCCGCGCAGGACGACGCCGCGGAGGAGATTCGTCATCACAAACGCCGTATCGGCGCGAATCGCATCGTGCGGCTCCGGGCGGCCCTCCTCGAGCAGGCTGCCTTCGCGATCCGAGATCTTCAGAATGCCGTAAGGCGTCATCCTGACGCCGCCGTTTGGAAAGACGGAGTAGGCCGATGTCATCTCGCTCAGCGTGATGTCGGCAGCGCCCAATGCGAGCGAAAGATAGGGCTCGAGCTTCGCCTGCAGGCCGAACCGCCTGGCGTAGCTGATCACCTGCTGTGGCGTCAGCGACTCCATCATCCTGACCGCCGGCACGTTGCGGGAGTCTTCCAGCGCCCACCGGAGGGTCACCGGCCCTTCGAACTTGCCGTCGTAGTTCTTGGGAGCATAGGGCGGCTGGCCGGGCCCCGCGTTGTAGGTGACCGGCTCGTCGACGAGCAAGGAGCTCGGCGTATATCCACGATCGATGGCGGCTGTATAGACGAACGGTTTGAAGGCCGAGCCTACTTGCCGGTACGCCTGCGTCGCGCGATTGAATTTGCTTCGGTCGAAGCTGAACCCGCCCACCATGGCCCGAATCTGTCCGGTGCGGTTATCGAGCGCCAGCAGCGCCCCCTCGACGATCGGCGATTGTTCAAGGGAGACGGCCGATGGCGTGCCCGACTCGTCCAGTTTCGTCACTTTCACGTCGATGAGATCGCCGACTTTGAACAAGACGGCCGGCGTCCGCCGCGTCCATGCGACGCCGTCTGCCCGAAGATCGACGCTGTTCGATCCGATCCGGAGGTGGGCGCTCGTTGGTGACACGGTGAGGACGATGGCCGGCACGATGTCGTCGATCGCGATCGGCTGAGCCCAGCGGTCGTTCCGGTAGGTGTCGAGCGCCTGCTTCTGGGCGAGCACGTTCGGCTTGTCGCGCCGCCAGCCGCGACGCTTGTCGACCATCCTCAAGCCGCGATCGACGGCTCGATTCGCGGCGCGCTGCAGGTCGATGTCGATGCTCGTCTGGACCGACAGTCCTCCCTCGTACAACTTCTTCGCGCCGAACTTCTGTTCGAGATGCTGCCGGACCTCCTCGGTAAAGAACGGCGCGACTGACTTCATCTGCTGCGGCTGTCCGCGCGTGACGATCGGCTGCTTCTTCGCCGCATCGGCCTCCGCCCGCGTGATGTTGCCGTTGTCGGCCATCTGCTGAAGCACATAGTTGCGGCGACGGGTCGCGGCGCCGACGTTCACGAACGGGCTCTGCCGCGCTGGTGACTGAATGATGCCGGCCAGCATCGCGGCTTCCTCGAGCGTGACGTCCTTGGCGTGCTTGCTGAAGTAAAGACGGGACGCCGCCTCGACGCCGTGAGTGCCGTGGCCGAAGTGAACCTGGTTGGCGTAGAACGTCAAAATCTCGCGCTTGGTGTATCGCTTTTCTATTTGAATCGCGACGAGAATCTCTTTGATCTTGCGTTCGGGGCTCTTGTCGCCCAGCGTGAAACCGATCTCCTCGGCAAACAGGCTGCGCGCGAGCTGCATCGTCAGCGTGCTGGCGCCGGCCACCATGCGTCGATGCGCCACGTCGTTGGCGAGGCGGAAAAGGAGCGCCGACACGCTGAGCCCGAAGTGGTTGTTGAAGTCCTTGTCTTCGGCGGAAATGATCGCTTGCCGAAGTTGCGGCGCGATGTCGTCGTACGTGATCAGCAGCCGCCTTTCGATCGCAAACTCGGCCAGGGTTTCGCCGTTGGAGGCATACACCCGGGTGATGCCGCTTGGGGCGTAGTTGTCGAGCGCGGAAATCTGAGGCAGATCGCCCGCATACGCGAACATGACGCCGCTGATCACGCCAAGCAGCGCGACGGTGATGAAAAGCGCTGCGAGCCCGGCGTGGCCGGCGAAGCGAATGACGTAGTGGGTTTTCGCGGGCGGGCGCGCGGCCATGAAGATCCTATGTTAGCAGCTGCCAGGACTTTGGGCTTTAGACTCTAGGCTTTAGACCAGGCTTTACACATGTTCACTCACATTTCATAATTAAGAGGGCCTAAAGTTTCAAGAAGCACACCCAACGTACGAGGAACGCGTATATGAGCAAAATCATCGGCATCGATCTCGGTACTACGAACTCTGTTGTCGCCGTCATGGAGGGCGGCGAACCGACCGTTATCACGAACCCGGAAGGCAGCCGGCTGACACCATCGACCGTCGCGTTCGCCAAGAGCGGCGAGCGTCTGGTGGGACAAGTAGCCAAGCGCCAGGCCGTCACGAATCCGGAGAACACCATTTTCTCGATCAAGCGCTTCATGGGCCGCAAGTTCGACGAAGTGAACGAGGAAATGAAGATGGTGCCGTATCGGGTGATTCGCGCGCAGAACGGAGACGTTCGTATCGCCGCGCTCGACAAGGAGTATTCGCCGCCGGAAATCTCCGCGATCATCCTTCAGAAACTTCGGCAGGCCGCCGAGGAGTATGTCGGGCAGCCGATCAGCAAAGCGGTCATCACGGTGCCTGCGTACTTCAATGACGCACAGCGCCAGGCCACCAAGGACGCCGGACAGATCGCCGGCCTGGAAGTGATGCGCATCGTCAACGAGCCGACAGCCGCCGCGCTCGCGTACGGCCTCGACAAGAAGAAGGACGAAACGATCGCCGTCTACGATTTCGGCGGCGGCACGTTCGATATCTCCATCCTGGAAGTGGGCGAGGGTGTCGTCGAGGTGAAGTCGACCAATGGCGACACGCACCTCGGCGGCGACAACCTCGACCAGAAGATCATCGATTGGATTACCGACGAGTTCAGGAAGAGCGACGGCATCGATCTCAGCAAGGATCGCATGGCGCTGCAGCGCCTGAAGGAGGCGGCTGAGAAAGCGAAGATGGAACTGTCGACCGTGATGGAGACGGACATCAGCCTGCCGTTCATCACGGCGGACCAGACCGGCCCCAAGCACCTCGCGATGCGTCTGTCGCGCTCCAAGTTCGAGCAGCTTGTCGAGGATTTGCTCCAGCGGACGGTCGGCCCGACGAAACAGGCGCTGAAGGATGCCGGCCTCGACCCGGGCAAGATCGACGAAGTCGTGCTCGTCGGCGGGTCGACACGTATTCCGCGCGTGCAGGCGATCGTGAAGGAGATCTTCGGACGGGAACCGCACAAAGGCGTGAACCCCGACGAGGTCGTCGCCATCGGCGCAGCGATTCAGGCGGGAGTCCTCGCGGGCGAAGTGAAGGATCTTCTGCTGCTCGACGTGACGCCGCTGTCGCTCGGCATCGAGACGCTGGGCGGCGTCATGACGCCGTTGATCGCGAGGAACACGACCATTCCCACGCGCAAGAGCGAGATCTTCTCGACGGCCGCCGACAGCCAGACGAGCGTCGAGGTGCACGTGTTGCAGGGCGAGCGGCCGCTGGCCAGAGACAACCGCACACTCGGACGGTTCCACTTGATTGGGTTGCCGCCGGCCCCACGCGGGATTCCACAGATCGAAGTGACGTTCGACATCGACGCCAACGGCATTGTGAACGTCCAGGCCAAGGACCTCGGCACGGGCAAGGAACAGAAGATCACCATCACGGCCTCGAGCGGGCTCAACAAGGACGAGGTCGACAAGATGATGAAGGAAGCCGAAGCCCACGCCGATGAGGACAAGAAGCGCAAGGAAGAAATCGAGACGCGCAACCGCGGCGATCAGGCCGCGTATTCCGCCGAGCGAATGATTGCGGATGCCGGCGACAAGCTGCCGGCCGATCAGAAATCCGCGGTCGAGGCGGCCATCGAAGAGCTGAAGAAGGCCAATGCCGGCACTGACGTGGGGGCGATTGCGTCTGCGATGGAGCGCCTCACCAAAGTGCAGCATGCGGCGGCGGAAAGTCTGTACAAGCAGGCGCAGGCATCCGGTGCGGCCAGTGGCGCACCGTCGGGCGACGGCGCGCCGGCCGACGCCGGCTCCAAAAAGGAAGATGTCATCGATGCGGAAGTCGTGGACGAGAAATAGTCGATGGACCTGTATCAGTTGCTCGGGCTGCCGAGGGGCGCAACGCTAATCGAGATCAAGCGCTCGTACAGACGGCTTGCGCGGAAGTTTCACCCCGACATCAACCCGGGCGACAACGCCGCGGAGGCCCGATTCAAGGAAATTACGCGGGCCTACGAGACGCTCAGCGATCCCGACCGCCGGCTGAGTTACGACGCGGCAGGTGGCGTCACCGAAACCACCACGGTGGCCTTCGGATTCGAGGGTTTCGATTTCTCGACGGGTGGTGCATCCGCGGCAAGCACGTTCGGGGATCTGTTCGCTGAGGTCTTCACGCAGCGGCAGGAAACGCGACAAACGGCCGGTCCGGAGGCCGGCGCCGATCTTCACGCCAGCATCTCACTGACGTTTGACGAGGCGATCCACGGCGCGCAGCGACAGCTGACGCTGGCGCGCCGTGAAACATGTCACACCTGCCGCGGAACGGGTGTGCTGACCGTGGCGGAGTCGCGCTGCCGAGCCTGCCAGGGCAGCGGCGTCATTCGGACGCGGCGCGGATCGATGGTGTTCTCAAAATCGTGCGAGGGGTGTGGCGGAACGGGCATTCAGACGCAGATGGCCTGCAATACCTGTGGTGGCATCGGCACCGAGAACCTGAGCGACATGATCACTGTACGGATGCCGGCGGGCATCGCAGACGGCGCCCGGGTCCGTATTCCCGACAAAGGGAATGCGGGCGTGCGTGGTGGACGAACAGGCGATCTCTACATTGCCGTGCACGTCGAGCCTCACGACTTGTTCCGTCGCGACGCCGACGATCTCCACACGGTTGTGCCGATCGCGATCCACGAGGCCGCTCTCGGCGCGAAGATCGACGTGCCGGCACCCGACGGTCAGGCACGACTGCGTGTCCCGCCAGGCACGCAGACCGGACAGCGGTTCCGCCTGCACGGCCGCGGTGCGCCATCGCCCCGCGGTGGCGGGCGAGGCGATCTGGTGGTCGAAGTTCGAATCATGCTGCCGAAAGTCCTCGACGAGCGATCGAAGGAGCTGCTCAGGGAGTTCGGCCGCATCAACGGGGAAGACGTGCGGTGAACGCCAAAAAAACCGGCACGGCCTATTTCATGATCAGCGCGGTGGCGCAGAAGTATCACATCCACCCGCAGACCCTGCGTCTCTACGAGCGGGAGGGACTGCTGAAACCGTCTCGCACCGACGGGAATACGAGGCTCTACTCCGAAGAGGACCTCGAACAGTTGGAAACCATTCTCACGCTGACGCGCGATCTCGGCGTGAACCTCGCTGGCGTCGAGGTCATTCTGAACATGCGGCGGAAAATTCAGTTGATGCAGGGCGAAGTGAACGCGTTCATGGAGTACGTGAAGCGCGAACTCGCACGGGGCATAGACGATTGGGAGCAGCGGCTCAGCACGGCGCTTGTCAAATCGACGTCGACCGACCTGGTTCGTGCAAATCCCCCAAACCCGCCGGCGAATGCGGGCGCACAACCGCCAACCAAGAAACAGGCGCGGTGATATGATGCGGGCGTGCGTCCGCGTTCCGAATCCGAAGATACCTGTCAGCTTTGCAACGGAACCGGTTGGAAGCCGGTGCAGGCCAACGGCGTGGAACGTGTCACACGTTGCGACTGCTGGCGCGACAAGAATGTCGAGAACATGTTGCGCCGCTCGGGCATTCCCGAACGCTACAGCAAATGTGAGCTGGAGAATTTTCAGACTTCGAGCGATACGCTCGTGCGCGCCCTGAGCGCCGGCAGTCACTTCGCCGACAATTTTCCCATCGTCAAGAAAGGCCTCCTGTTCTACGGGCCGCCAGGTGTCGGGAAGTCGCATCTGGTGTCCGCGATCCTGCGCCGTGTCATCAAGCGCGTGGGGGCGACCGGGCTCTTCTGGGAGAGCAAAGAATTCTTTCGAACCGCGAGGGAAGGCAACAACCCTCACGCCGACCTCAGCGAGAACGACATCCTTCAGCCCGTGCTGAACGCGGAGCTGCTGGTTTTCGACGACCTTGGCTCCGAGCGCATGTCGGAATGGGTCGACGAGACGCTGAATCTGATCGTGAACGTCCGCTACAACCACAATCGGCTGTCCATCTTTGCGACGAATCACCCGCCGATTGAAGCGGATGCGAAATCGGCGAACCAGACGCTCGAGGAGCGCGTCGGTGCGCGCGTGCTGTCACGGCTGCACGAAATGTGCGAGTTCGTGCCGATGAGGACTGTCGACTACCGGAAGCTGGGCCCCGATGCGTCCGCAGAGGAGTTCGCCAGACTCGACAAGAAGGGACGTTCCCCGAACGAAGTCGGTCTTCCCGCACGCGCGAAACACCAGGCCCGGGCACAGCTGCGGCGGGGCATCGCCGACGCCGAGCTGAAGTGGCCGGGCGGACGCGCAGGCAATAAGTAACAGTGCTGGGCCTGTACATTCACGTTCCCTTCTGTACAGCCATCTGCAGCTACTGCAACTTCAATCGAGGACTGTTCGACGAAGCGCTGAAAACGCGCTTTGTGTCGGCCCTGATCCAGGAAATAAAGGGGTCGGGTGCCTTTTTCCCTGAAGACATGCAGAAAAAGG